>CAYWWF010000038.1:0-10066 GCA_964461745.1 uncultured Oscillospiraceae bacterium
TGCTTGCAAATTACCTCTCAGGTACAAGCTTGATCTTCACCGCTGTCACCTGCACAGGATAGCTCTCGCGGATTTGCGGCCGTATGGTCAGCTCCACCGTCTGTCCGGTTTTAAGCTCAAAATCTGGCTTGCAGCTTTGATCAAAACCCACGCTTGCCTTGTCAAAGCCAACATCCTCAGTGGTCGAAACCAGTATCCCATTTTCATACACGTTTTCAACCACGGCGGTAAACGTAATGTTCTGATCCTGTGCAGCACAAGCCGTGAGCACCGCCAATGCCGCAAGCCACCATAGACAGGCAAGACTTCTTCTCAAGCTTCACACTCCCACATATGCCTTTTGTAATCCTTCACAAAATATCGCTTTCCCTTTTGCTCTACCGTAAAGCCGTCGGCCTCGAGACGCAACTTTTGGCCGTCGATGCCCTCTGGGTATTTCTCGTTGAGCTCACCTTTGGCTTTGAGTACCCGCCACCACGGAAACGCCGTATCCCCGCGCTCTATGGCGGCGTGGGCACAGATGTTTACAAAAATGCCCGCCGTCAGTGGACAAGTCACACCGGCCCCGGCGCGCTTGGCAAGATGGGCTCGGAGGATGTCGGTGGTGATTATCTTTCCGGTCGGCAGCTTTTCAATGATAGTATGGTACTGCATGGGCTCGGCTATGAGCATGGTGGTCGCCTGATAGCGTTCCACAAACTTCGGGTTGCTTGATAAATCCTCGATTTTCGGCAAATCCCCGGGGCTTTTGAGTTTTTCATTGTATGTCTTCCTGGCCATTTTACTCTTTCTCCAATGCTTTTGTGATCAGCGACGTGGCGATATAAAGCGCCTTTATCCGGTTTTTTGTAAGTGTATGCGAAGAGGAGCCCGGCCGCAACTTTTCCTGCGCCTTTTCACACTTATGGATCATGGACGTGATCGCCCGCAGCGCTTCGCTCAAGTCTTCTTTGGTGTTCATCGGGCATTCTCCCGCACACGAAACTCGACAATTCTACGAATCAGTTCCCAAGGGATAGGCTTACCTAACGGCAGCTGTACGCCGCCTTTGGTGTGCTTCAGCCCCATGGCGTCAAACTCTGCGGCGAAACTTTCGATCCCATTGGCGCCGGGGTAAAAACCGATGTGCTTTTTGTGGGCGAAAAAGTGGACAAGATTTCCGTTTTGGAAAAAGGTCGGCATCGACCAGGAGATTTTTTCGGTACTCTCCGGCGCGTGTTTTTTGATAAACACGCGAAGCTCTTGCAAAACCGCTTGCAGTTGCGGCTCGCAGGTTGTTATATATTCGTCGATTGTCGTGTACGTCGGTTTTGGCATCCTCAACACCTCCAGTTTACTTTTGCGGGATTCGGCTCGTTTTCTACCGCAACTGCCGTCAACGCGGCTTCATATTTCGCGCACTCCTCGGCGGCGATTTGGTCATAGGTCTGCGCCGTCTCATGTAGCCCTATACGGTCGTAGGCGACCGCGGCCGCGCCGTAAAAGGCGACACCGAGGGAATGTGTGGGCGCATGGATGGCCGATGCCGCTTGTCCGATCGCGCGCGCCGCCGCCTGTGCCACAGGGTTATCCTCAAGCTCTCTCGCGGCGGTGTGGACAGCCAAAATATGCACCTTGGCCGCGGGCAGCTTGATCTTCCCCGCAAGCCATTCACGGGCGGCGTCGATGGCATTTTGCGGCCGCGGATCCTGGGGACAATGCTTGCGATACAGCGGCAGCATGTGCTCCGCGGCGTAGTCGATGCACCACTTGCAGATGGTGGCCTTGCTCTGTGTCTCAATCCGCCGCATCAGCGACACGATATAAGGCGAATCGGCAGCCCCCAGCATTTTACGCAGCTTCGGCATGGCCTTGTCCTCCTCAAAGATTCTTTTCAAACTATCTCTAATCTGTTATTCTTATACCAAGCTGAATGGATGAGCCGTGGCGGAACATCTTTCTGCCAATACCATACCACAAAACGTCTGATTTTCAATAGATCATCCAAAGAAAAACAGTATCCTATGAGTCTCGCCGTCTTCGCCAAAAACGCAAACACCCAACAGACCTTCCGACAACCGAGAGAGCCCGAGTCTGTTCGGACCTCGGGCTCTCTGTCTCCTATTTTTATCCCATACTCTCGGCCATCTCGGCCTCCTCTTTCGTTTTATGTACCGTGCCGTAGGGATGCTGGGGCGGTGCATAAATGGAATACACTTTGAGCGGTCGTCTGCCTGTGTTGATCAGATTGTGCCATGTTCCGGCGGGCACAAAGATGGCCGACCCACTGTAAACCCGCTTTTGGTAATTGAGCTTGTCTTTACTGCTGCCCATTGCGGCCAAGCCCATACCCTCTTCAACTCGTAAAAACTGATCCAGATTCGGATGAACTTCCGGTCCAATCTCTCCACCCACCGGAACACTCATCAAAGTCAGCTGCAAGTGGGACCCCGTCCATAGCGCTGTGCGAAAGTTGTTGTTTTGCTTTGTGGCCCTGCTGATATCGACAACAAACGGTTCCGGGCCATAATCCGTGATCATCGTTGTGTTATTGTTGGGGGCATAGGTATTTTGTCCTCTCATGCCAATCGTTCCTCTCATTGCGTATTGATATCCCATACTATGCCATTTGTAGTATATAGGTACGCAATGAGACTCGAATGCAAACGAAAGGAAAACCAAAATGAATCAAAAAGTTTATACCTTCACAGCCACCGTTTTAAAAGTGCCGGACATCGATGGGGCTTACGTGGAGTTTCCGTTCGATGTGCGTGCCGAATTTGGCAAAGGGCGCGTGAAAGTCCACGCCACGTTCGACGGCGAGCCTTACGACGGAAGTTTGGTGCGCATGAAAACACCGGGCCATATCATCGGCATCCAGAAGGCCATCCGAGCCAAAATCGGCAAACAGCCGGGCGACAGCATTGACGTCACAATACAGGAGCGGGTCTGATACAGCCCCGCTCCTGTATTGTGACAGCCTGAGGGAACTATGCTGTTTGTCGATTGGGACTTCCCAGCGCCTTCTTCAGTGTAGGCAGGATAAGCATGGCCACGGCACCACCAATAGAGGCTGTAATCAATTGAGGGAACGAAAAGGTTGCGGAGAGCACCGAAGCCTGTTTTTCCGGAAGCCCCATCAGCACAGGCACCGCAATCATGACAATGCCCGCATACAGCATCAAAAACTTTAAAACCGCGGCCAAAACCAGCGCCATGATATGGGATACCATCGAGTTGACAATCCGCCGATTGGCAACGAGATGCCACACAAACACAAGCACAATGTTGCCCAATGCGATAAACGGAATCAACGTCCAAAACGCCGGCCCGATGCCCAGGAGTTTTGCGAAGAATGGTGAAAGCGCGGCTACGGTGAGCCCCGACAGCAGTCCGCAGGTCATCACCGACAAGATCAGAATCAGATTGACCAGCGAGCCCGTAACAAGCGTGACATTCAGCGGCGCAGTCGCGGCTTGTATCACGATCAAAAGTGCTGTAAACACCGCGGTTCTGGTAATCCAAAGAATGTTTTTATGTTTGACCACAATAAACCCTCCCAAATGTATTGATTTCCCGCTCTCAATATACTATACTCATCACGGGAGGTATGTTGCCTAGGCAACGAAAAGCAAACATGAATTACTTTGAACCTCATCTGAAAATCATCTGCCTCCACCCGCTCTTTGATGGGATTGGCAGCACAGAAGATTTGCTCTCCCTGTTGTCCGCTGTTGGCGCGCGGGTGGCGCACTATTCTAAACATCGTGTGATCCTCGCGGAAGATGCCGTGACTTCCGACATCGGCATCGTGCTTTTTGGCAGGGCGCAGGCTTCTAGGCTGGAACCGTCCGGCCAGCGCTTCATCCAGGCAGAATTGCGCGCGGGCAGCGTGTTTGGCAACGTTTTGGCCGTGGGCGGCCACCAGAAAAGCCCCGTCACTCTCAAAGCTACAGAAACCGTGACTATATTGCTCATTCCGTTTGACCAAATCCTCTCCCATCTCGATCTGGATTCCAAAAAACGCAGCCAATTGTTGCGCAACATCCTGAAAATCGTAAGCGCCAAGTATTTTGAGCTGCAAGAACGATTGGTTTGTATTACAAAGCCCACACTGCGCGAAAAAATATTGTATTATCTCTCCTCCGTTTCCAAGCAGGAAAACAGCCGTGTATTTGAAATCCCCTTCAATCGAGAAGCGTTTGCGGACTATCTCCATGCCGAGCGCAGCGCCCTATCCCGGGAACTTTCCGCCATGAAAAAAGACGGCATCTTGGACTATTACAAAAATTCCTTCACATTGAAATCTTGGCACCCAATGGTTTCCTGAGAGAAAGCTCATAAAACTGGCTCGTGGTAAAATTGCCACGAGCCAGTTTTATATTTGTCAAAAAAACCTTTCTCTGGCAAGTCTTCAAATTGTCTCGGGGGGAAAGTGTGAAAAAGGGGCGCTGAATCTTCTTTTCGCGTCTAAATCCCATCCGCGGATAACAGGCGCGCGCATGCGCCTTCCCAGGCTATTCTGCGAAGCCTTTTTAACAGTGTGTTTTTGGATTTATAAATGCATCAAATATATTTAAATACCTAGAGTCTTCTCAATCTATGGCCAGAAATCGTGTTTGGATCGACCGAAACTAGATGAGTAAAGGAACTTATCCCTTTCGTCGAAGAAATCACAGCGTTTCTCCCCGGCACTCTGCTCTTTTCTAAAACATATACTATCTTTGCCACCCTATATAAAAATAACCCATAGCCAAAGGGGTTTTCATATTGGAGAGCATTCATTTTCTTGATTGGTATAACACAAGTTCCCGCGATGATTCAGTTCCCATGAGACGTCACAATTGTGCTGAAAAACCGTTGAGTTTCATCCCAAATCGCTGTGGTTGTGCAAGACCAATGTGCTGCCCCGGCCATAGAGGCGCTACCGGGGCAACAGGGCCGACAGGTGCCATCGGACCCAGAGGCCCCAGAGGCGCAACTGGCGCCACGGGGGCTACGGGTGCAACCGGCGCCACGGGTCTTATGGGTTATACAGGGGCTACGGGGGCGACGGGGGCTATCGGCCCGGTGGGCGCGACAGGTGCTACGGGTGCTATCGGCCCTACAGCTTCTCTGCAAGGTGTCCAGCTTCAGCTTGTAAACGGAAGATTTAGCCCAATTGCCGTCGGAGGCAATGTTGTTTTTGATACGGCGCTCAACGCACAGGGCTCCAACATCAACTACAACCCAATCTCAGGAGAATTCACCATTACGGCATCCGGTAATTATTATGTTTCGTGGTGGGTGGCAACAAATGGTTCCGGAAGTGATCCCGAAGTTACTTTTTCCATCTATTTAAACGCGGTTAATTCTTTCGGCGGCGCTACCCCAATTGTCACAGGTCAAATTACGGGCAGCGCTCTGGTTACAGTCGGGGCGACACCCGTTGTCCTCACGCTGAAAAACACGTGCACCGACGTGGTGAATCTTGCCGCCACTGCGGTACAAGCCAACATTGTCATTTTACAAATTTCCCCCTCATGCTAATCGTTCATAGAAAGAGCGGCTATTATGCACTCTTCTATGAAAAATTTGTATAAGAAGGCGTTTTCTTTTAAGAAAGGTATTTGTTTATGAGCAACATCGCATTACAAGTGCAACGAACCACTTCCGGTTCCGTAGGAAGCACAGCCAGTGTCGTTTTTGACTCGGTGATATATACGGACGGAAACATAAGTTACAACAACACAACAGGTGTTGTCACCTTCAATGAAACCGGCAGATACGTAGTCAATTGGTGGGTTGCCACCCAAACCTCAACATCTTCCGGACTCAGTTTTGCCTTGTCCACTTCACAGGGTGATTTTATTCAAGGTACGTCGCCCATACTGACCGGTGAACTCTCCGGCATCGGTATCATCAACGTCACTATCCCGGGAACCACCATGGCGTTGATCAACGCAACCAGCCAAACTGTGGTGTACTCGAGCACCGTCCCCATCACCGCCTCCATGATGATTGTTGAAGATGACGTGGTTGTCACTGGCCCAACTGGGCCCACTGGCCCCACGGGCGCTACCGGCGCAACAGGTGCTACCGGGGCAACTGGAACAACGGGAGCTACTGGAGCCACTGGAGCCACCGGAGCTACGGGCATTTCCGGCGCAACGGGTGCTACCGGGGCAACGGGAGCTACGGGTGCAACCGGAGCCACGGGCGCAGGGGCCACAGGCGCGACCGGCCCCACTGGGGTTACCGGGGCTACGGGCGCGACCGGCGCCACCGGACCCATTGGCAAAACAGGCGCGACCGGTGCCACGGGTGCTACAGGCATCAGCGGTGCCACAGGCCCGACCGGCGCAAACGGCGCGACCGGTCCAACCGGCGCACGCGGTAACACCGGCACAACCGGCGCGACCGGTGCCACGGGTGCCACCGGTGCTACGGGCGCTACAGGTATTACCGGCGCCACAGGTGCCACAGGCTCTAGAGGCAATACCGGCGCTACGGGTGCCACGGGTGTCAGCGGTGCAACCGGCGCGACCGGCCCGACCGGAGGCACCGGCGCTACGGGTGCCACAGGTGCGGCCGGAGCGGCGGGCGCCACAGGTGCTACAGGAACCACAGGGGCTACGGGGGCCACCGGCGCGACTGGACTTACCGGTGTTACCGGTGCCACTGGTGCCAGCGGCGCAACGGGTGCCACAGGTGCCACAGGTGCTACGGGTGCTACGGGCGATACGGGCCCCCAAGGCGTCCATGGTCCCGTTGGCCCTACCGGCGCCACCGGCGCAACAGGTAACACTGGCCCCACGGGTGCCACCGGATTAACTGGTGCAGCCGGCGCTACGGGCCTTACGGGCGCCACGGGTGCCACCGGCGCGAACGGTGCCACCGGCCCCACGGGTGCCACTGGCATATCCGGCGCGACGGGTGCCACAGGCGCGGCAGGCGTGACGGGTGCGACCGGTGCCACGGGTACAACGGGTGCCACGGGCGCGCCGGGCGTTACAGGTGCAACGGGTGCTACCGGCGCCAATGGCGTAACCGGCCCTACGGGTGCCACAGGTGCGACGGGTGCCAACGGCGCTGCGGGCCCCACGGGTGCCACAGGTGTAGCCGGTGTTACGGGCGCCACGGGTGCCACCGGCCCGATCGGTGCGACGGGTGCGACCGGTGCCAACGGCCTTGCCGGCGCAACAGGTGCTACCGGTGCTACCGGCGCGACAGGTGTATCCGGCGCAACAGGCCCGACCGGTCCTAACGGTGCCACCGGCCCCGCCGGCCCGGCCGGAGCTACGGGCGCAACGGGCACTACAGGTGCCACCGGTGCCACAGGCCATACCGGCTTTACCGGCGCCACCGGCCCCACCGGGTCAACAGGCGCCACAGGCGCTACGGGTACTACGGGCGCCGCCGGGGCTACGGGTGCCGACGGCGCGGTCGGCCCCACCGGTGCCACAGGCACCACGGGTGCCACAGGTTTTACAGGTGCCACAGGCGCCACAGGCGCCACAGGTGCCGACGGCGTGACCGGCCCAACGGGCGCTACGGGTTCCACGGGTGCCACAGGTGCCGACGGTATTACAGGTGCCACGGGCGCTACGGGTTCCACGGGCGCTACCGGTGCTGACGGTGCTGTCGGTGCAACCGGCCCCACTGGAGACACCGGCCCCACAGGTGCGGACGGTGCCCAAGGCCCCGCAGGTGCTACAGGTGCCACAGGTGCGGACGGTGTCACAGGTCCGACAGGAGCCACAGGCGCCACGGGCGCCACGGGCGCCGATGGTGTCACGGGTGCCACAGGCGCCACAGGCGCCACAGGCGACGCGGGCGCAACAGGCCCCACAGGCGCGGACGGAGCGACAGGCCCGATTGGCCCCACGGGAGCGACCGGCCCCACGGGTGCCGCCGGCATAGACGGGGCGACGGGTACCACAGGCGCGACAGGCGCGACAGGCGCGACCGGAGATACCGGTGCCACCGGCCCCACGGGTGCCACTGGCGCTGACGGCGCTACGGGTGCCACTGGCGCTACCGGTGCTACAGGTGTTACGGGAGCCACCGGCGACACGGGTGCCACTGGCGCTACCGGTGCCACAGGTGCGGACGGTGCCACAGGCGCTACCGGTGCCACAGGTGCTACGGGTGCCACGGGCGCTACCGGTGCCACAGGTGCCACGGGAACCAGTGCGACGCTTCAAAACGCGCTGTTTGAAGTAAATTCAACCACCGTACCCAGCGGGAGTAATATCTCTTACGCAGAAATCTTTGCCAATGGCTCAGACATTTCTCAGCCGACATCCACAACCATGCTATTGGAGGCCGGACATATCTATTCGGTTTCCCATCTGTTCTTTGCGACGGGCGCACTGCTGTCCTTCCTTCAAGTGACACCAAACTTCGACGGAACACCACAGCCCAATTTCGCGGCGCGTGCGGATACCGGCACAACCAACAGCACCACGAGTGTATCCGGCACTTTCTTGGCCGACACAAGAGGCGGAGCCATCACACTGAGCTTTACCTATACGGGCGGAGCTACTGCGACATCTCCAGCCGGCAACGTATCCATTTACGAGCTTCAATAAAACGCGCAACTCCGGGCGGGTTTACCCGCCCGGAGTTGGATCATCGCTTTCGGGGGGATACATATGTCAACGCTCAGTGTATGCATGATCGTCAAAAACGAGGAGGGTGTATTGGAACGCTGCCTTACGTGTGTGAAATCCTTTGCCGATGAGATTGTGATTGTGGACACCGGTTCCACGGACAAAACCAAGGAGATTGCTGATCGGTTTAGCGCGAAAATTTTCGACTTTACGTGGTGTGATGACTTCGCGGCGGCTAGGAACTATTCTTTTTCCAAAGCAACCCAGGAATACACCATGTGGCTCGATGCCGACGATGTGATCGACGAAAAAAACCAGTCGGCTCTGTTACAGCTCAAAGGCGAGCTGGACGATTCCGTCGACATGGTGATCATGAAATACGACGTGGATTTCGACGCACACGGCAACCCCACACTCTCCTACTACCGGGAACGTATTTTCAAAACCGCGCTGCGGTATCAATGGGTCGGGGAAATCCATGAAGTCATCCCCCAACGCGGGCGAGCGATCCACAGAGACATCTCCGTATATCATAAAAAAATTCGCGCCCAAGAACCAGGTCGGAATCTGAGAATTTTTCAAAAGATGATTTCAGACGGTAAGACTTTGGATCCCCGCCAGAAGTTCTACTATGCCAGAGAGCTGTATTACAATAGAAATTATTTGGGCGCGATCCGGCAGTTTACTGCGTTTTTGGATGAGAGAAAAGGCTGGGTTGAAAACAACATCAGCGCCTGTAAAGATCTGGCGGCCTGCTATTACATCGCGGAGGACGAAAACGCAGCCCTGCAAAGCTTGCTGCGAAGTTTTTCCTTTGACAAACCCCGCGCGGAAATCTGCTGTGACATCGGTCGGCACTTTCTGGATCGTGCGCAGTACCAACTGGCTATTTTCTGGTATAGTTTGGCGACCACCTGCGAAAAAAACGCAGAGGGCGGGGGGTTTTGCCTGCCGGATTGTTATGATTACACCCCAAACATACAAATTTGTGTCTGCTACGATCGCTTAGGCGACTACGAAAAAGCCAAGGAATACAACGAAAAAGCGGGCCGTGTTAAACCGAACGACAGAGGGTATTTGTACAACAAAGAGTACTTCGAAAGAATACTGGCCGCTTCATAATGCCAATACGAAAACAACCTGTGGCGCCCGCAACAATGCGGCACCACAGGCTGTTTTGACAGGCTGTCGACAAAAGTCGACAGCCTGTTTGGCGCGTGCGCGCGCCTATCATCTGCGGATGGGATTTAGACGCGAAACGGGGGCTTATGCGCCCCCTTTTCACACTTTTCCCCGCAATGCTTTTCTCAGCTGATACTCTAATTGTGGTTTTGTCATACCAAATACGAAACCCATAAAAACGACGACACAAAACTTGTCTTTTCCCGCCCACGACAGGGCAAAGGATCTTCAATAAGTATACGAATAAGATTTACGTTATGGTTTTTATTGAAGCAAGAAGATCATCCATCTGCGCCTTTGAATCCGGAGTA
>CAYWWF010000038.1:10166-12190 GCA_964461745.1 uncultured Oscillospiraceae bacterium
TATGGTTTTTATTGAAGCAAGAAGATCATCCATCTGCGCCTTTGAATCCGGAGTATAGGTCACGATAAAAACAACCATAGCGTCGTCCAGTTTTCGAAGGTAATAATCTTGGAATAAAACATCTTCGACAGACGCGCTACCCAAAAAGTAATCAGACCCAGCGATACTGGCTGTGGTGGGCTCCATAAAAGAGTATGGAATGGCTTCAATCTGCTCCAATGTTTGCTTGACATTGGAAAAATAGTCTTCGGTTGTCATGTTCATAAACTTCGCAGCCAGCATATTTTCATATACAATGAGGAGGCTGGAAACATCGTCATCTGCCATTAAGTAGCAATCATATAGCGTTGTCAATTTAGCCAAGTCAATGACCGTTTTGTTCACACCCTCATTCACCAAAACGTCTTGGCTCGCGTTAAACACCGCAGACATCTCCTCGGAATCCAAGGAACGAAAACCGTCGGGCAAATCAAACTGGATGTTGGCCCAGGTGTTTTTAAGGGTGGTGTCGTTCCATTCTCCGCTTTGAATCTGACCTTTTAGAACAGCCTCGACGCCCGAACAAGAGGTCAAGATCAGAAGAATCAAAAGCCAGGAACACAACAACAAACATTTTCTACGAAACATATCTATCATCCTCTCTGAAATAACTATACGCTCACCATCAAAAACAATGTTTAGTTTTTCAAACTCTGCATCGGCGCGGGAATGTAACCACCGCGCGCGATGAATTTTTCGGGTGAAAAACCGCGGATCGGCATCACAGGCCCGCCGCCGAGCAGGCCGCCGAAGTGCAATTCATCCCCGACCTTGTAACCAACAGCAGGAATCACGCGCACGGCGGTCGTCTTTTGATTGACCATACCGATGGCGGCTTCGTCGGCGATGAGGCCCGCGATGGTCTCAGCGGGGGTGTCACCGGGGATCATAATCATATCCAGACCGACCGAGCAGACCGCCGTCATCGCCTCGAGCTTTTCAATCGAGAGCGCCCCGACGCGCACCGCGTCCATCATACCCTCGTCCTCCGAAACGGGGATGAAGGCGCCCGACAATCCGCCGACACGTCCGGAGGCCATCACGCCACCCTTTTTGACGGCGTCGTTGAGCAGCGCGAGACAGGCCGTCGTACCCGGCCCACCGCAGCGCTCCAAACCCATCCCCTCCAAAATCCGCGCGACCGAGTCGCCGATGGCGGGGGTGGGAGCCAGGGAGAGGTCGACGATACCAAACGGCACCGAGAGCCGCTTGGAGGCTTCTACCCCAACAAGCTGGCCCATACGTGTGACCTTAAAAGCTGTCTTTTTGATCACATCGGCCAGTTCATGAATCGGCACATCGCCCGCGCGCCGCACCGCCGCCGCAACGACACCGGGCCCCGACACACCGACGTTGAGTACGCAGTCGGGCTCTCCGATACCGTGGAACGCGCCGGCCATAAAGGGGTTGTCGTCCGGAGCGTTGCAAAACACGACGAGCTTGGCGCAGCCGATGGACTGCCGATCTGCCGTTTTTTCCGCGGTCTCTTTGATGATCCGCCCCATCAACGCGACGGCATCCATATGAATACCCGCCTTCGTCGATCCGACATTTACGGACGAGCAGACAAGCTGCGTCTCCGATAGCGCCTCAGGCAGAGACTCGATGAGCGCGCGGTCACCCGCTGAAAAACCCTTTTGCACCAGGGCTGAATAGCCGCCAATGAAGCTCGCGCCGACGGCGTCGGCGGCCCTTTGCAGCGCCTTGGCGTAACGGACGGGATCTCCGCCCGACGCGCCCGCCAGCATGGCTATCGGCGTGACGGCCACGCGCTGGTTGACAATCGGGATGCCATAGATACGGCCTATCTCTTCGGCCGTGGAGACAAGTTTTTCGGCCCTTTTTGTGATTTTATCGTACACTTTCTCACACGCGCGCTCAATGTCACTGTCGATGCAATCGACCAAAGAGATGCCCATCGTAATCGTGCGCACGTCGAGGCATTCGTCGGTGATCATCTGTACGGTTTCTAAAATGTTGTTGAT
>CAYWWF010000039.1:0-12179 GCA_964461745.1 uncultured Oscillospiraceae bacterium
GTATCGCATCGGGCGAGAAGAACTTTGTCCATTTGAATAGAATTCATTTTATAAAAAATTAACGTGTTTCACCCTGTCCCCACATATCCCATCATAAAAAAAATCGGCCGAAAAACACTGAGAAATCTGTCGCAGAGGATTTGCACTTTCGCAAAAAAAGTGGTAAAGTATATGGGCATTATGATTGCTTTACCAATTGTTCTTGTGGTCTCCCCCCGCATGTAGGCGCGGAGATTTACGAAAATGTGGAAGAAAGTGAAGGGTAAGTTCATGCAGAAGGATAAATGGGGCGAGGAGTGCGGTATTTTCGCGGTGCGCACGTCACTGGATCAAGCGGTCGGTCTCACCTACAACGCGCTTTTGGCGCTTCAACACCGCGGTCAGCAGAGCGCGGGCATTGCCGCCTTACACAACCACACGATTACTTGCCGCAAAGATATGGGGCTTATCAGCGAAGCTTTGACCCGAGAGGTTTTGGAAGCATTGCCGCCCGCGTCTTATGCCATTGGACATGTGCGCTACTCTACAGGTCAATCCAACGAAGAAGATTCCCAACCCTCGGTCACCGAGTACTTAAAAGGCCGCATCGCCGTGGCGCACAACGGAAACATTTTGAATGTCGAACCCCTCAAAGAAAAACTGTTTCAGATGGGCTGCCGTTTCGGCTCGACACAGGGCGGAGAGGTCATTTCCTCTCTGATTGCCGCCGAACTCATGCATGGCCGCTCGATGGAAACGGCTGTAGAAAAAGCCGTCAAACAGCTCAAGGGCGCGTTTTGCCTGGTTGTCCTCACGAGCGACAACCGCATCATCGCTGTGCGTGACGTCCACGGCTTCCGCCCCCTGTGTATCGGACAAAAAGGCTCTGACTTCGCCTTTGCCTCCGAAAGCTGCGCACTGACGACGCTTGGTTTTGACTTCGTTCGAGATGTAGCGCCCGGTGAAATGGTCATGGTCGGCGAGGACGGCGCACTCCAATCCAAACAGATCATCAACAAGGCCAAAAAAGGCCTCTGCATCTTTGAATATGTATATTTCGCGCGTCCCGACTCCGACATCGACGGACTCAGTGTCTATCAGGCCCGCTTCAACGCCGGAGCCGAGCTTGCGCGTGAGTATCCTGTCGAGGCCGACATCGTCTGCGGTGTGCCCGACAGCGGTTTGGAGGCCGCCCAGGGGTACGCGGCGGCCAGTGGCATCCCCTACACCTCGGGCTTCGTCAAAAACCGCTACATTGGCCGCAGCTTCATTTTCCCGACACAGAGCGAGCGTGAGATGGCTGTGCGCATCAAACTCAACCCGCTCGAGTCCAACATCCGTGGCAAACGGGTCATCATTGTCGACGACTCCATTGTGCGTGGCACGACGAGCGCGCTCATTATCAACACGCTCAAGCAGGCGGGCGCGCGTGAAGTGCATGTTCGCATCTCTTCCCCGCCCTTCCGCCACATGTGTTACTTCGGCACCGACATCGATTCCACAGACGATTTGATTGCCAATCGGATGGATATGGACGAAATCGCGCGCTTCATCGGCGCGGACAGCTTGGGCTTCATCAGCGTCAAAGGCTTGCAGCGCGCCTGTGCGGCTTGCCAGACCGGTCTCTGTGAGGGCTGCTTCACGGGTCGGTATCCGATGAACCCGGAAGTGTAGAAGTTTGTTATCCCACGCCGGAGGCGGGGGACAAGAGTAAGGTGGAGACCCCCATGTCCAAGATTCTAGTCGCCATGAGCGGGGGCGTTGACAGTTCCCTGTCCGCAGCCCTGCTGCAAAACGAGGGACATGACGTCTCCGGCATCACGCTAAAACTCTATGAACCCGACGCGTCCCCCGACCAGCCGGACAGCCCGGCGGTGCGTGACGCGCGCGCGGTGTGCCAAGCCCTCGGCATCCCACACGAAACGCTGGACTTGCAGCCGCTCTTTGCCGCGCACGTGCTGAGCCCTTTTGTAAACGCCTATCTCGCGGGCTTCACGCCTAACCCCTGTGTGGACTGCAACCGCGCCGTAAAGTTCGGCGCGCTCCTGGACTACACCCGCGCGCGGGGTTATGATGTTTTGGCCACCGGGCACTACGCCGACATTGAACCTGTAAACGGGCGCTTCCTGCTCAAGCGCCCGCGCGACGCGGGCAAAGACCAGACGTACTTTTTATATTCGCTGTCGCAAGAGGTCTTGAAGCAGCTCATCTTCCCTCTCGGGAACTTAGAAAAAAGTGAGGTGCGAAGTCAAGCTGATGCGCTCAATCTGCCTGTTGCGCATCGCCAGGACAGTCAGGACATCTGCTTTGTCCCCGACTGCGACTACATCGCCTTTTTGGAGTCCTACGCAGGCGTCACCCCCCAGCCCGGCCCTGTCTGCGACACAAAGGGCTGTGTTTTGGGCGAGCATCAGGGCTTGCACCGCTACACCGTTGGACAGCGACGCGGGCTTGGCCTCTCCGCCGCGCAGCGGCTCTATGTGCTCTCGAAAGACATTGCATCAAACACGCTGGTTCTGGGTTCGGACGACGAACTGATGGTGCGCCATGTCATCTGCCGCGGCCTCAACCTCATTGCGCTGACAGACTTCACGCACCCCTGCCCAGCGCTCGTGCAGACGCGCTATCGTCAAAAACCGCAACCCGCAGTGTTGCATCCACTCGGCGAAGATCTCTGCCGCGTGGAGTTTCTTGCCCCACAAAAAGCGGCCGCGCCCGGACAAGCTGCCGTGTTTTACGACGGGCCCTATGTCCTCGGCGGCGGCACGATTGTGACGGAAAAGCAGACCCGGTCTCCCCTATAAATGCGTGAAAAATGTGATGCGTCTTTGCGCCTCGGTGCCATTGACGCCTCCTTTGAGAAAGCGTTCTACGTCGTTGTGCGGCACATCGCCGACGTATGCGCCCCCCAGTCCCCTGCCTACTTCCAGCGCGTTGGAGCTTTGGCTGAACACAGTGCCTCTACCCAAAATATCATTGTTGGATGTATAATTTTGCGCCATACCTGTTCTTCCTTTCAAAAGAGGTCCTGTACACAAAAAGCGGGAAAACACTGAAAATAGTGTTTTCCCGCTGATTTTTATTATACGGACCGTCGCTGACTATTTTTTGAATCTTTGCCCTATACGTCTTGACTGCGATACTTGTCCATGCTCACGCGAAACAGTTCGGCGGTCGTCGGCGGCGTATAGGTAATCGCATTGGCTCCGGCTTCTATGGTGGCCAGGATGCTCGTGTCCGTTGGCCCGCCTGTCGCCAAGATGGCAAGGTCAGGAAATCTGTCCCGAATCACACGCACGATTTCAGGTGTACGAGCTCCACCGGAGACATTGATCATATCGGCGCCGGCCGAAATACGCGCCTGGATGTCCGTCTTTTCCGAGACCACAGTCACGACCACAGGGATGTCAATCGACTTCTTAAGTTGCTCAATGATTTCATTTTCCGTTGGTGCGTTGACGACAACCGCCGTTGCGCCTCGGTACTCGGCGTCGGTGGCCAGGCTGATGACCCGTGGGCCACGCGTAATCCCGCCACCCACGCCGACAAACACCGGCATATCGGCGGCCAGCAACACCGCGTGCGTGATCGCGGGTTGGGGTGTAAACGGATAGACGGCAATGACTCCGTCGGCATTGCAGTTGCGGATGATCGCGACATCTGTGGAAAAGACCAGGGACTTTATTTTTCGGCCAAAAATGCGCACACCGCTGGCCTCGCGGATGGGTTCCGGCAAGGCGATAAAGTGATGCCGCAGTATCCCTTTGTATTCGGGGATTTGCGCGAGCATGGGAGCACCTCCCGTTACGGAGATTCGTATCAGTACCGGCTGACCCACCCCGAGGACACAAGCGTGGGCACAAGCCAGAGCGACAAATAGATCAGCACATTACAGGGCGACGCGGTCACCGCTTCGCCTTGCATACAAAGAAAGCTCATCAAAACGAGCGCGCAAACCGTACAGATCGCGTAAAACAGCAAATTGATGCGCGTCATCACCCAGAGACGGCGACCGGCTAAAATGCTATCGGCAAACAACGTGAGCCCCGGGTCGCGCACGGCGGCCACAGGCCTCGAGCGGTTCGCGCGTTTTGGATCGGAAAGAAACAAACGCTCCTCAATGGATGGAAACTCTACGGCCTCAACGCCCACTTTGAATTTTTTTTTCATCACCAGCGGCGAGATGTTCACATTGCGCACGGCAAACACCGTCGTGAGTTTGTGTCGAAGCAAGGAGACCAAACTGCGGCGAACAGACCCGGACACCTGATAGTTGATCGCGAACACACCGACCAGATCCAGATTTACCGCAACAAAGATCGCATTGGCCACTCGCAGTCCCTGGGGCAGGCCGATGCCCATACGCAACATGAACGTGGATGTACCGAGCAGAATACGGTCGCTGCCAATTTCTCCGCCCATACCGCCGCCCTCATAGTGCTGGAAGTTTTCAACCGGGCGGATTAAGCCGGACTGCCCGCGAAGAAGCTCGATAAACGGCGTGGAAAGCCCGGAGCCAGACGCTTTCATGAGACTCGCGGCATAGGAAATGACGCGGTCAAAGCTGTTGTTGCCAAAAACTTTGAGTCCATTGAGAGAACACAGCCCCGGCGGGAAGATGTCGTCGTCGGTGAGCACCACAGCCGCGTGATCGGAAAACGCGCGGGCCGCCGCCCATCCGGCCAGCGCCACGCCGGAGGACGCAAGACGCATCGAAACCTTGGAAAACGGCAGCGCATAGGTAAAGGCCGCACAAAACGGCGCGGTCACAGAGACGATCGCCGAAAACGCCCAGAAAAACCGTTCGGGGTGTTTTTGCCCAAACGAGGCTATCAAGGCGAGCAACAAGGACGCAAGCAGCGCCAAAGGCACAAAAAAGGACTCGAACTGCGCCGCCCCATCTTGAGACTCGGTGGTGTCCACAAACTGCGTAAGCTCCTGATGAGACTTAACAAATGCGCCTTGCCCATCCCAAAGGTTTTCCTCGCGCACGACGGAGAGCGGGTGTTCCATTGCCGCAACGGTTCGATAGGTGCGCTCAAAACCGATGTGTCGTAGACACTGGCCGAGCAGCAAAAACAACACGGACAGCGACGACACCGAGCAATAGGGCAAATAGGCCGGGTTTTCCGGTGCAAAAAAGATAGACGCAACATAGACAATGTTGGCCAAACATGAGATCAGTACCGCCGAAGACGATGTAGGCCTGAGCTTACACAAATCTTTGAGTCCCTGTGCGAGCATATCGGTGGCACAGATCATCACAAGAACTTGTAGGATCAACACCAGAGATAAATACATATACGGCTTTATCGTATAGGTCAAAAACGCGGGTGTAGGCCAACCCATGCGATGAGAAAAGGTGATGTACAGGATGGGGAGGCATAGTACCAGCGCCACAAGTGTCCGCAACAGCAGAAAACGCAAAAAGGGAACCAGACGCGTACGCGCCTCTTGCACGGAGAGCCCTGACGGCTCCTCGTCGGCGCGGCGCGCACGGCGGCGCAGACGGACAAAAAGTGGTGTGGTGTCCTTGTGTTTATACTCCTCTTCGACCTCTCCGGTATCCGGATAGGGGTCGTCGCGCACATAGTCATCCGAGGGCGCAAAAAAGCGTTCAAAGCCCTCCGGCGGCTCAAAAGAGCCGTCAAAGAGCACAACGTCGGGCGACGGTCCCTCTGGCGCGCCCAGCTTTCCTGTGGCAGCAGCCTCCACAGCTTTGGCCCGACTTACTTCCTGCTGCGGAACGCGCGCGGGGTCCGGGGTGCCTGCCTCGCTTTGCGGATCGTCCCAGTTTCGAGCGGCGTGAGTCCCCTTCTGATCAGAAGACCAAAGATCGCTCGAAGAGGCGGCCAGCGCCTTCAAACGTTCGTCCCAGGAAAGCATTTCAGGGGACTCCGTGTTTTCAGCAAAAGCTTCAGGATCGTCCGCACGATTTCGTTTTGCCTTGCGACCGCGCAAAAAGCCTGTGTCCTGCTGACCGTCCCGCGCAGAGCCCGCATAGATCTTGACGTCTTGATCCTCATCAGCGGCGGACGGTGTTTTGTTCACTTTTCTCTCTTCGGGCAAGCGGTTGTTTTTCTCTGTATACGCGAAGGCAAACGCCTCTTTGTCCAAAATGCCGCTGCCGGACCAACTCGGTTCTTTGGGAGATTCCTTTCGGCTTTCCGCGGGCTGGGGCTCGTCCGAACGGCCTTCCCATGTATGTATCTCGTTTTCCGTAGCAATCGCGTTGGTCTTCATCGGAGCATTGCCGCCAGTCTTGACCGCGCCGGAAAGCTCATCCGGTTTTTCTAAAGGCGGGGCTCCAGGCTGCAAAAACGGATCGGGTGAAAGCTCTTCGGCGATCTCTTTCATCTGTGCAAGCAGCGTGTGCAAGGACGGAAGGCTTTCATCCGGCTCCAGCTTAGCCGCGTCGGCTGCTTCCTTGTTATGTGGGGGCGTGTCTCGAAACTCGGCGATGATTTCATCGACCGAGTACGGGGCGGCTTCGTCACGCTCACGCGGTTCCGGCAGCGGACTGGCGCTTGGCCTGTCTTGATCCTTGTGTTTCATGCCAACTCCCCTTATGTTTCTCTCTTCAACGGCGGCTGCGTACCACCTGATAAAACAACACGGCGGCGGCCGCCGATACATTCAACGAATCAATTTGTCCGCGCATGGGGATGGACACCTGAAAGTCACAGAGTTCCGTGCTCAGGCGGCTCAGGCCCTTCCCCTCGGAACCAAGCACAATGGCGCAGGGCCCCGAAAAATCCACATCAAACAAGCAGCTGTCCGCCGTGGCGGAAGTGCCGTAAATCCAAACGTTCTCTTTTTTCAGCATTTGCAAAAACGATGGGATCCCTGCCACGCGCAGCACCGGTAAATGCGAAAGCGCTCCGGCCGACGCTTTGGCCACGGCGGGTGTGAGCCCGACGCTGCGACGGCGCGGGATGACAACGCCGTGCGCTCCGGCAGCCTCAGCCGAACGCAAAATCGCGCCCAAATTGCCTGGATCCTCCACACTCTCACAGATCACAAGGAACAGCGGCTCGCTTCTCTCTT
This sequence comes from uncultured Oscillospiraceae bacterium, assembly GCA_964461745.1. Taxonomy (GTDB): domain Bacteria; phylum Bacillota; class Clostridia; order Oscillospirales; family UBA929; genus JAVBPF01. The sequence goes on from CAYWWF010000039.1 coordinate 7,027, forward strand.
TGGCGCGCGCGACAATGTCCTCAAACGACGCGGCATAGGTCGCCGCAGAGACGACCGCTACAAGTCCCTGGTGCGCGGTCGCCTGCGCCAAATGGTCAAGCTGCGTTCGGTCGACAAACGTCAAAACAGCCCCCGCGTTGCGGGCCTCCTGTACAATTGGTTGCAGACCATGCGCGTCTCGCAATACATAGAGCTTGTCTATGGTTTTACCGGCACGCAGTACCTCGGCCACCGCGCGCCGACCATACACCACAGCGGTGTTTTCCATATTTCTTTACCCTTCCCCGCCCCGTTTCCGCGCGGACGGATTGCGTAGTAAGCACCTCTAAAAACTGTGGTTTTTAAAGGGATGGCAATTGGCAGCGAAACCTTAGGCCCTTACGTTTACCCAACGAATGCCGGTAGCGGCCCAAACGGATCCGGTGTCGGACTCAGCCCCTCCGGTGGCTCTCCGTTGTCCGGCGGCAAGGACGGCAGCGGCTCCTCGCTCACAGGCGGCGGTGTAGGAGGCGGTGAAAAATTCTCTCCGCCGTCCGGCGGGAGCGATGGTGACGGTGACGGCGATGGCGATGGCGACGGCGTTGCTTCACCCGTGAGATGCAAATGACAATACGTGTTCGGCAAAACGCCGTTTTCGGGTGGCTTCGGATCGGCCGGCGGGAATCCGCCCTCCGATTCGCCTACGATCGGAAGCACAGTACCGTTTTCATAGCGATAGCGCACACGGAACAGCTCGTCTTCTACCAAAACGCCCGCTTGCGGCATGAGTCTTGGGAAGCTGGGGAGTGCCGCCCGGCTCAGTTTATCGGTCGGACAGAAGGGGGTTGCCAATTGATGCGACTCGCCGCAGACGCTGACCAGCGTGTGAACGTTGCAAGGCGTTCTGGGCACATCGTCTTTGTAAAAGGTTCCGGAAACCACGCGGCTGCCGCGAGGATCCAAACGGCAGTTGTCACTCGGGGCTAAACCGCTGTCCAGGCAGTAGGAGGCCTTTGAAACATTCTCAATCGTAAAGAACTCGCGAGACTCTAAGTTTTCGTGCACACGGGCCATCACTTGCTTCCAAAGTGAGAGCGCGGGGTTCACGGATTTCTCCAAGCGGATGACCTTGGGGTCGTCGTAGCCAAACCAAACACCCGCACAGTAATACGGGGTGTATCCAACAAACCAGCGATCTTTGTCCTCGGTGGTCGTGCCCGTCTTGCCCGCAGCGGGCATATCGCTGAGGCGCGCCGCCGTGCCGGTACCGCTCGCAATGACACCCTGCAGCAGTGTGTTCATATACCAGGCGTTTTTCTCCTGGATTGCAATCGTAGTCTGGGGCGTGTTGTCGAGCACAACATTTCCCTTGGAGTCCAAAACTCTATCATATGTGCGTGGTTTGGTGTAATTCCCATGGTTGTCAAAAATGCAGTAGGCCGCGGTGAGTTCCAGCACCGTAGCGCCACGGCTGAGTCCGCCGAGCGCAAGCGGCGCGGGGTTAAGGTCACTCTCTGTAAGCGTGCTGATTCCCACACTTTGTGTAAGAAAGTCATAGGAATCCTGAATCCCAAGCATATTGAGAACACGAGCGGCCACAGTATTGGTCGAGCTGGCCACACCCGCAGAGATCGTCGTGCGCCCTTTGTATCTTGCGTTGGAGTTGCGCGGCCAGGACGCTTTTTTCACCAGCGACATCGGCGAGTCGTCAATGACGGAATAGGGCGTGATCAAATTGCGCTCCAGCGCTGGGGCGTAAACGGCCACAGGCTTAAAGGATGAACCCGGCTGCCGTTTGGATTGGGTCGCGCGGTTGAGGCCGCGGTTGGCAATCTTCTCGCCTCGCCCACCGGCCATCCCAAGCACAGCACCTGTGTAGGGATCCATCAAAACCATAGCGGCTTGGGGTTTTTCGGTGTCACGCACGACGGGGAAATTTTCGTCGTTGATGAAGCAATCGTCAATGATACCCTGGATCTCCGGGTCCATCGTCGTGTAGATGTGATAGCCGCCGTTGTAGACAAGCTGTTGGGCCAGACGCTTGGATATGCCCTTCGTGGCCATGAGATCGGCTACGACATCGTTGAATACCTGATCGACAAAGTAGGGCTTGACGGGCCGTTCGGACGGCTTGTTGCCCGGTGACAGAAGGATGGGCCGCGCTTCCTCACGATCAAACTCACTTTCCGTTAGATAACCCAGCTCAAACATTTTGGTCAAAATCAGCTCTTGACGCTCTTTGTTGTACTCCGGGTTTAAGTAGGGATCGTAACGCGTCGGGGAGTTCGTGATCCCGATGATGCAGGCTCCCTCGGCCACCGTGAGTTCATATAGTTCTTTGCCGAAATAGACCTGCGCGGCGGTCTTAATTCCATAGCAACCCTGGCCAAAATAGCTCGTATTGAGATACCATTCGAGAATCTGCGATTTGGAATAGTTCTTTTCAAACTCCAGCGCGCGGAAAATCTCACTGAGCTTTCGGCGCACCGTAACATCTTTTTCTTCCGTCAAGTTTTTGATGAGCTGTTGGGTGATCGTTGAGCCGCCAAACTGCGAGCGAGAGCCGGTAAACATGTTTGTGAACGCACCGACCGTACGCTTCCAATCCACGCCGTTGTGGGAATAGAAGCGCTCGTCTTCAATCGAAACCAACGCGTCGATCATATGCTTTGGAATTTCGTCAAACGTGGTCCAGACACGGTTTTCACGGCCGATAAACGAGTCATATTCAACATACTGCCCGGTTGCTTTGTCTTTATAATAGACAAAACTGGATTGATTCAGCGAAAAATCATCCAGACTTACATCCAAATCGACCTTCATGTTCTGCGTGATGTACACAGTACCCAAACAGGCCAAAATGACGGCCGTTGTCAACATGATGAGCAGCACTGTGCCCATAATTTTGAGCACCAAAAAAGCCACGCGTGAAAAAGCCCAGCTTCCATAACGCATGGCGCTTTTCGTTTTTTTATCCATGGACGCTTACCTCTCAAAAATTATTGCGTGTCCTCCAAAGGCAACCTGCCGACGATGGAAGACTAGGTTTATAGCCCAATGCTCAGGGTACAACAAATCAATACTTTATCATCCCTCGGTGATTCCGCTAAAGGCGGGAGCCGAGGGGACATTTTCTACGTCTGAATACTTTGGGGCTATTATATCACAGGATGTCAACCTGTTTCAGATCGCTTTTACATCACTTCCACAACAAAACACAGGCGTTTTATCGAACATCCGGTCCATCTCCCGGTTCTTCATTACAAAACACCTGTGTTTACCTTTGTTGTCATAACATATACCATCATCGGATTGTGTTTTACAGACTCACCCAACGCGCTTGTCCGGGCACTCCGTCGGGATTGCGATCGTCGGTTACGGCGCGGTGGTACCCTACGGCCTGTAACGCAAACAGAATTGGAATGCCCCGCACGGCAAAATGCTTATAGTTCGGTAAGACAATGTTCAAGTCGGCGTTAAAAATGTTGTCGTGCTTGCTCGAGAGCGTGATGAGCTGCGCGCCGACCTCACGGATTTGACGGAACAAAACGCTCTGGTAGGCCTCCTCCACCGGGGAGACAGCCGCAAGCACCAAGCTCTTCGGTGTCAAGGACGCCAATTGGTTGTGACGAGCGTCGAGAATGTGTGCATGGCGCGCGGGCAGACCCGTCAGCCGCTCGATGGTGATGGCCCCGGCCAAGCCCACGCCGCCGAGTTCCCCGTCTGACAGCACAAGCGCATTGTCCCAAACACCGCTCTGTCCGATGCCCTCCAATTCGCCGTGATAGGTGTCGATGAAGGATTCCTGTTCGTCGGTGGCTTTACGTATCTCTTCGAGCAAAGAAGGATCGCCCGAGAGCAGCCCGATGTTATAAAGGTTGGCCGCGTACATGTTCGTCAGAGAGCGCGTGGCCGTGTGGCCTTCATCAAAACACCAAGGCATCGGCAAGGCAAGGTCTGAAATCTGCGCGAGTTTCGAGTCCGAGACAGCCGTAATGGCAATGATCTGCGCGCCGGATTGGCGGCGCGCCTGCTCCACGGCACGGATGACCTCCGATGTAGACCCGGAACGGGACACGGCAAACAACAGCGTACCGTTGAGCATGTCCTGATAAAACGGCATGTTGAGCATAAGGTCTCCGGCCGGGAATGACATGGTTGTAAGTCCGCCACGCACGCGCAAGCTGAAAGCCGCCGAGCGACAAATCGCATACGAAGCGCCACAGCCGGTAAATGTCACACTGAAAAAACCGGAGAGGCCATAAAAATCTTTGATTCTCTCTGCATATCCCTGAAGAAACGCGTAGGTCTGCCGCAAGGCGATGTGCTGTGAGAGCATTTCCTTTTCCGTGAGATACACACGTGCCACCTCCCTGTCCTTTCTCTCACTATACGCAATGGCCAAAGAAAAGTCAATCTAAAAGAGCGCAAAGATCAAACCAACGTTTAGAGTATCCAATTTTTAGCCTGCGCAAACCTGCCGCAGCTATTTTTTGGGTAACAAAATCCACTGTTTACCCTAACGGGCTGGCCACAACCAAAGCCACAGGGCGTTTCGCACACCCATGCGCCGAAATCCACATTTCTCGAGCACCCGGTGGGACGCCACATTCTCCGGCAACGTAGTGGCGCTCACCACACGCACAGGCACTGCGCGCTGCGCCAGCGCGAAATGGCAAAGCGCCCCAACCGCTTCGGTCATATAGCCTCGATTGCGAAAGCTCTCCTGCATGGAGTAGCCGATTTCAACCTCACCCGTCTCGCTCGGGCCTCCTTTAAAGCCGGCTTCGCCCACAAAGACGTTTTGCTCTCGTTCGATGAGCTGCCAGGCTGTGCAAAACAGCCATAGGTCGGGGGCTTCTCGCATCAGTCGACACTTGGCACGGTAGATCTTTCGGTGTTCCCTGCGCTTTTTGGCGTTGTAGCCCAACGTGTAAAACCCCAGGGCGCGGCCCAGATCCCCCGAACGGATCGCGCGGCGGAGTTCCGGCAGAGGCGTGGGTACGAGGCGAAGTCGAGCTGTCAATAGTTCCACGGACTGCCCTCCTCCCGTTCTACCCGTTTAGCCCCGCCGCGGCGGGATCATTCTCATTCTTCGGTCGCTGTTTCTTCCTCGTTTAGATCATCAACCGAATAGTTGCGGATGGCACGGCGTTTGTGGAAGGCTTCATAGA
>CAYWWF010000040.1:0-2016 GCA_964461745.1 uncultured Oscillospiraceae bacterium
CGCTCAGGCGCTGGCCGCCCTCGGCGCTTTCACCCGTAAGGCAAGTCTCGGGCAGGAGTACGACGGAAAGCACAATCTCTTCGCCGCCCGGCAGCAGAGCCAACGCGGCCTTTACGTCGTCCACAAAGCCCTCGAGGGTCTCATAGCGCGGGGTTTCCCCGGCGGCCCCGTAATCGATGTTGTCAATCGCGCCCTGGACAGGGAAATGCAGCGCGTCGAGTACGATCTCATCGACGCCGAGCGCAGCCACATCGGTGATCACGCTTTGCAAATAGGCGCGCACCTCTTCTTTATACGGGTCGATCCAGCGATAGCGCCGATGGTCCAGCCAGTTGAGGCCCACATTGTGTTTGACGCCCATGGTTTGGCGCTTCTGCGGCAGTGTTAGGTCTTGGAAGCAAGACAGGCGCGCGCCGACATAGATACCCTGGTCTTTCAAAGAAGCGACGCGTTCGGCCAATTTCGAGGTCTTTGGCGCGAGGTTTGTCCCCTCGAGCACGGTCGCACTCGCGGGGAAGGCCAAATTGCCGTCATCGCTTTTGACTTCGAGGATCAGCGCGTCGGCCTGTGTGTCACCAATCAGGCGCAACAAGGCCGTCCAAGCCGTGTCGTTTTCGATGTCTTTGAGCGGCACATAGAGCGCGTGTATGGGTAGCGCGTACGCCGGCGGCGGCGTGGGGCTCTCGGAAGGCGGAGGCGGCGGCAGAAGGTCATCATCCGAGGGGATGATGATGTTCACCGACGGACTTGGAGAGGGTGGTTCCTCACGGTTGGAGCTGAGCCAAGGGATGTCGAGATAGACCCGGCCTTCCTCTGTATAGACCAGATAGTTTTGCAGCACAAAGTACGTCAGCCCGCCCAAAATCATCAGCACGAGCAGGATGACAAGAAACACAACCATGCCGCGGCGTTTGCCGTGGCGTCCGCGGTATCTGTGATAACGTGCCAATGGGCCGCTCCCCTCTCATAGTTCCATTTATTCCCCCGCCTTCGGCGGGGGAATAAATCTATAAAAGCTTATCTAAGCTTTGCATCCACAATGAGCTTACGCGGACACTTTTCCGCGCATTCACCGCAGCTTGTACACTTGTCGTAATCGATGGTGGCCAAGCTGTCGGCGACCTTGATGGCATCATATTCACAAGTTTTCTCACAAATCTTACAGCCTAAACACCCAATTTCACAGTATTTCCGCAAAACGGGCCCACGATCCCTGGACGCACAGGCCACGACGATGTCGGCCTCATAGGGCACCGGAACGATGATATGCTTCGGACAGGCCGGTACACAGCGCATACAGCCCGTACATTTTTCAAAGTCAACCCGAGCCACACCGTCCCGGAGGGAGATCGCGCCGAACGGACAAGTGTTTACACAGGTACCCAAACCAATACAGCCGTAAGAGCAGGCCATCGGGCCGTCTCCACCGACCTTCATCGCGGCGACGCAGTCGGACAGACCCTCGTAAGCAAATTTGCGCAACGCGCGCTCTCCGCCCGAACAACGCACCAGCGCCGTCATCCGTTTATTCTTTGTGACGCGCCGCCCGGAGATACGCGCGACGTTCTCCGTCACGTCGGAGCCGCCGACCGGACAGCCGCCGACCGGTGCTTTGCCTTCTAAAACCATGGCGGCGAAGGTGGAGCAACCGGCGTAACCGCAGCCGCCGCAGTTGGCACCGGGCAACGCGGAAATGAGCGCCTCTAAACGCTCGTCGGTCTCCACGGCAAATACACGGGAGGCCACAGCCAAAAGCAGGCCAAACCCCACGCCCAAACCGCCAAGCGTCAAAACCGCCGTCCACATGGTATCCATCTCCCCCTAAAAAGGCACTCCTTGGAGCAACCGCCCCAACACAATAGAAGCTCGTAAGAGCTTTCAGACTGTCAAAAAAGCCTCGCAGCGTTTTCCGCCCGGAGGCGGAAAATAAAAACCAATCGTTTCGCAGGCGAATTTACTTCGCCGCAGAAACATCTTCTACGCATCCCCGGACAAGCACCCGCAGGTGTTGGCCGG
>CAYWWF010000040.1:2116-12117 GCA_964461745.1 uncultured Oscillospiraceae bacterium
GCCGCAGAAACATCTTCTACGCATCCCCGGACAAGCACCCGCAGGTGTTGGCCGGTTGCGTCCTTCTCGATTCAAAACCTCAGTTTTGAATCGATTTTTATCACCCCGCAGGCGGATTTATTCCGCCGCAGGGGTATCCTCAATCCCTGGTCTTTCTATTTTCAAAACCTCAGTTTTAAAAATAACTTACATGATTTTGAGTCCGCTAAACCCCATAAACGCCATGCTCAAGAGCGAAGCCGTGACCAGCGCAATCGGAAAGCCCTCAAACGACGGCGGACACTCGGAAAACTCCAGCCGTTCGCGCAGCGATGCAAACAGCAACAGCGCCAGCGTAAAGCCCAGCGCCGACAGGAAGGCGTAGAGCACACTCTCGACAAAACCGTAGGCGCGGTCGACGTTGAGGATCGCGACACCGAGTACGGCGCAGTTGGTCGTAATCAGCGGCAGATAGATGCCCAGCGACTTATAGAGCGCGGGCACGGACTTCTGTAAAAACATCTCGACCAGCTGCACGAGCGAGGCGATCACAAGGATGAAGGCGACCGTGCGCATGTAGCCGAGACCATTGGGTTCAAGCAGCAGATTGTTGATCGCCCAGGTGGCCGCGGCGGCCACGGTCATGACGAAGATGACCGCAAAGCTCATACCGAGGGCCGTATCCATCTTTTTAGACACGCCGAGAAACGGGCAGATTCCGAGGAACTTCACAAGTACGAAGTTTTCCACCAAAATCGCGCCGAGCGCCAGCGATAAAATTTGCAGAAAGGTCATAGCTGTATCCCTCTTTCTTGGGATCTAAGTCTTGGATCGCTTATTTTCTTTTGAGCAATTTTTGCGTCAGCGCGATCACGACGCCGAGCGTCAAAAAGCCTCCAGCGGGCATCGCCAAAAACATCACGGCCTGGAAGCCCTCGGGAAAGACCGGCGTACCCAAAAAGGTGCCCGCGCCGAGGATTTCACGGATAATCGAGACGCTGACGAGCGCCAGCGTAAAGCCAAGTCCCATCGTCAGGCCGTCGAGGGCCGAGCGCGCGACACCGTTTTTAGACGCAAAGGCCTCGGCGCGCGCGAGAATGATGCAGTTGACAACAATCAGCGGGATGAACAGGCCCAGACTCTTGGAAAGCGAGGGCACATAGGCGGCCAAAAGCAAGTCCACCGCGGTGACAAAGCTTGCGATGATGACGATGAAGGCCGCGATGCGGATCTTATTCGGAATGAAGCGGCGCAGCGCCGAAATCACGACGTTGGCGCAGATCAACACGGCGGTCGCACAGAGGCCCATGCCGAGGCCGTTCATCACCGAAGTCGAAACCGCGAGGGCCGGGCACATGCCCAGCAGCAACACAAGCGTCGGATTTTGAAAGATCAACCCGTTTTTGAACTGGGCGATGGTCTTGTTGTTTTGTAAGCCGGCCATTACGAAGCCTCCCCTGTCGCGCGCATCAGCGCGGACGCCGTCCGCACGGCGGCTTGTACCCCGTTTGCAACGGCGGTGCTGCTGACGGTCGCGTTGGTGATGACCTGGACGCCGTCCGCACCGAGGCTGAGGGCCCCGTCGCCGCGTCCGGCGAATTGCTCGAGGAACCAGGCCTCATCGCTGACGCGCGTGCCGACCCCCGGTGTTTCGGACATGTCGACGACCAACACACGCGTCACGCCCCCGTCGGGCCCGACGCCGACCATCAGCGAAATGGCACCCGAAAAACCCGTAGGCGCGGCCTCGACGGCGTAGCCGAGGAGATTTCCGCCCTGTGTTAGCTTATAGACGGACCGGATCATGTCTGGGAAACTGTCCCCGGTGACCGGTTCGGGTTCGGTGTCCGCGCCCGGCAGCACTTCGGAGATGGCCGCGCGCAGCGCCCCTTCGTGGTGCTTGTCGATCAGCGGCTGGGCCTGGGAGTACACAAAGCCGAGCAGCAGCGCCGCGACGGCCGTGATTAAAAACAAGGTTAGCGTCATGCGCGGCATGGGTTGTTTGATCCACGCGACGACGCTGCCCAAGAACGTGACTTGCGTGTCGCCCTTGTCGGCGGTGTCGGAACGCTCCTCCTTGTCTGTATCAGTATCTATGGCGGCGCTCCTGGCGCCGTTCTTTTTTGTTTTGGCGCGCTTGGGTTTTGTCGAAGCTTCCGCCTCGGACTCGTTGGATTCTACCGAGGTCTCGGGCTTCGAGACGGCAACCCTCTTGCCCTTTTTCCCCTTAGCGTCCGCCGGGCTGTCCTGTGCCACATCGGCTTCGGCGGACTCGGTTTTGACCGTCTTGGTGGCTCGGTTTGCGGCTTTGGCGGCGCGAAGTGTGTCTTTTCTGCTTTGCTTCTCGGCGGCTTCGGCTTCGACAGCTTTCGGCGGGGCGTCCTCCGAAACGGCCTTGACGAGGGTTTCAGCTTGGTCTTCGGTGTCGGCTTTGTCCGCGGCTTTGGCTTCAGATTCGGCCTTGGTGGCCTTCTTTTGGCCCGCGTGACCTTTGGTCTTTCCGGTGACAACCGGCTGCTCCTCAGGCGGCACGTCGGGCTGCACAGCGGCGGCCATACGGGCCCACGGGTCGGCGGTTACCAAGTGGGACTCCGGCGCCGGGGCCTGTTTGCCCTTGTCTTTTACCTCTTCGAGCAGCTCAGTGGCCTCCTGCGCGCCCGCGTGGGCGGCGGCTTCGTCCGTGTAAGCGCCGGGGCTCAGCGCGCGCACCGTGGCGGCGTCTTTTCCGTCGGGCGTGAAGTCTGTGGGTGCCGCGGCGGCGGGAGCGGTCTCTTCCAATATCTCCGCCAGCGCCTGTTTCGTTTTCTTGTGGCGCTGGGCGTCGGATTTTTCACGGGCTGGGGACACAGGGCGCGCGACCTCCGCAGCCCTCTCCGCGCCGTCCTGGCGGTTCATCTCCTCGGCGGCGTCAAAATTGACCGGTTTCTTTTCCGGCACACGAATCGGCGACGGCTCCAGATAGGACGCCTCCTCCGTCTCGGGCAGTAAAAAGGTCTCCCGGATGCTCGGGTCCTCCTCGAAAACCGAGGTCAGCGGCAACGGCATTGGGGGCTTTATCGTCGCGGGACGCAACGGGTAGACACCCCCAGCGGAAGTAGGGGGCTGCGGCGCGGCGGGCGGTGCTGTGTCATTCTGCGGGGCGGTTGAAGCACTGACGGTCGGTGTGGCCGCCGTAGCGTGGGTGACAGTCGCGGACGGCGGGACATTCCCCGAGGCGTGGACGGCGCCCCAGGAGGCGGGCGCGTGGACGGGGGCGGCAGCCGATGTAGGCGCGGAAACGGAAGGCCGGGGCGTCCCCGCGGACGCGGCGACCGTTTTTTTCACAGGCTTTGCGGCGGGGACATCGGGCGCGCTCCGGGCGGGCGCCGCTTTGGCCTTGCTCTCAGACGCGGCCGCAGCTTTGGGCTCGACGTGTGCCCTGGTGTCCCGGTCAGAAGTCGGGGTGGGTTTCGGGGCGGCTTTCCCGGAAGCGGCGGGCGTGACGGACTTGTCCGTCGAGGCGGCGGCAGAGACAGCCGAGCCGGGTACAGCCGGGCGCGCGGGTGGCGCTTGCTTTTCGCCAAAGCCCGCCCACCCGGAACTCAGGCTCGGGGTTTTGGTCGGTCGCCCACGGCGCGCGGGATTTGAGGACAAGCTGTCCCAGGCGGATCCGACGGCGTTTTTGCTCCCAGTGGGGGCGGCATTCGGCGCAGCTTTTGCGCCTTTCCCGGTTGGAGTTCCTGAAGCCGCACGCGGTCGGCGCGCGGGGTTTACGGGCACACCCGGCGCGTCTTCACGCGCGGCGCGCGCCCTTACGTCTCGGGCTGCATCGGGCCGGTTGGCCGCGCCGCCGGACGTCTTCGGGGTTTTGGAAGGCACGGTGTCCTTGGGTTCGCGGCTCACGCGCCTTCACTTCCTTTCTTGGGTGTGTTTTGTGACACATCCTTCTTTTTTATGAAGCGTTTCACGCCGAAACGTCGCGGCAACGCCTTTTTGTCAAACATCCAGACACAGGTGTTCATGATTAAAATTGCGTAGGAGACACCCTCGGGATAGGACCCGAAGTAGCGGATAAACACCGTGAGCAGCCCGCAGCCGATGCCGAAGAACCATTGGCCGCGCGGCGTCACGGGCGAGGTGACATAGTCGGTGGCCATAAACACGGCCCCGAGCATGAGCCCGCCCGAACAGAGCTGATAGAGCATCCAAGTGGTTGAGGAGACGTCGCCTTTGGGAAACAGGAAGGTCAGCAGCGCCACGGTACCCACGAACGCCACGGGGATGCGCGGCGTCACGACCCGGCGCACAATCAGGTAGACGAGGCTCAGCAGCAGGATCAGCACCGAGATTTCGCCGATGCTGCCGGGTTTTTGACCGAGAAACATCTCCGTGAGTGTCACATCCGGAGGCAAAACGCCCTTTTTGAGGTAAGAAAGCGGCGTGGCCATGCTTACGACGTCGGCACCGCCAAGGAAGTTCCCGGGTGTCGGCGTTGGAAATGTTTGCATCACAACCGGCCAGGAAAACAAAAACGCACGGGCGGCCAAGGCGGGGTTTAGAAAGTTCTTCCCCAGGCCCCCGTAGAGTTGTTTGACAATGACAATCGCAAAGAAGCTGCCCACGATCGGGATCCAAAACGGGCTGCCAGCCGGCAGATTGAGCGCAAGCAAGAGCCCCGTCACCACGGCGGAAAGATCGCCGACGGCGCAGGGTTTGCGCATCAGTTTACGGTAGGCGTACTCAAAGCCGACGCAGGACAAAACGGCGATGGCCGAGAGCATAAACGCGCGCAGGCCGAAGAAATAGATGCCGATGACGAGTGGGAAAAACAGCGCGATACACACGTCAAGCATGATCGAGCGGGTGTCCTCCGGGGCCCGAATGTGGGGCGAGGAGGAGACGATTAAAGATTCGGTTGTCAAGAAAATTCCCCTTCTGACGGAACGCATACAATGCGTTCCCTACAGATTGTTGAACCTGATTCGCCGTGATTTATAGGGTTCGTATTTCATGCGAACCGCGTCCTTACCTGATCTTTTGTCCTTCTGACGGAACGCATACAATGCGTTCCCTACAGATTGTTGAACCTGATTCGCCGTGATTTGTAGGGTTCGCATTTCATGCGAACCGCGTCCTTACCTGATCTTTTGTTTGGCTGTCCTGAAACTCTGCACCAAATACAGCCGTCCCGGGCAAATGTATGAGCAACAGCCGCACTCGATGCAGTCGGACAGGCGCAGGTGCGCAAGCGCTTCCTTGTTGTTCTTGCGCTCGTACTCATAGAGATACAACGGCAACAGGTGCATCGGGCAGACGGAGACGCAGCGGCCACAGCGGATGCAAGTAGGATCAACTGCCGTGGGGCACTCGTCTTTTGAGAACGCAAGCAAGGCGTTGGTTCCTTTGATGACCGGGGCGGCCAAGTTGTACTGCGCGACCCCCATCATCGGCCCGCCCATGAGGATCTTGTTCGGCGTCTCACGGAAGCCACCGACCGCCTCAAAGACGGTCTCCAGCGGGGTACCGATGCGCACGTAGAGGTTTTTCGGGTTTGAAACCGCCGAACCCGATACCGTGACGATGCGCCGCATGAGCGGCAGCCCCGTCGTAATCGCGCGGTGCAGCGCGGCGGCGGTGTCCACATTGAACACAGCCACGCCGACGGCGGCGGGCAGGCCCCCGGGCGGCACTTCGCGCCCAGTGGCCGATAAAATGAGCTGCTTTTCCGCGCCTTGGGGATAGCGCGTGGGCAGCGGCAGGATCTTGATGTTTGACTCTCTGCGCGGACACATCGCCCGCAGGGTCTGTATCGCTTCGAGCTTGTTGGTTTCAACGCCGATCACGGCGGTCTCCAGCCCGAAGATTTTCATCAGCGCGCGCGTGCCGCCCAAGACTTCTTCGGCCTGTTCGCACATGATGCGGTCGTCAGAGGTGATGTACGGCTCGCATTCGGCCCCATTGATGATGAGGGTGTCGACTTTACCAAGGCCGGAGCTGATTTTCACATGTGTCGGGAACGCCGCCCCTCCAAGACCCACAAGGCCCGCCTCGCGCACGACGCCCTTTAGCTCCTCCACGGTCAAGGACTGCAAAGAGCCGTAAGGCCGCAGCGACGGATGGGGCTGATCCTGCCCGTCGTTTTCAATGACGATGGACGGCACCATCATCCCGTTCGGGTGCGGACGCGGCTCGATGGCTACCACCTTGCCGCTGACGGTCGCGTGAATCGGCGCACAGAGCCCATCGGGCTTGTCCGCGATTTTTTCGCCCATCAGCACACTCTGTCCGACCTGTACGAGCGGCTCTGTCGGCGCGCCGATGTGCATACTCAGCGGCAGCACAACCTGCGCCGGGTGCGGGAGGATTTCTATGGGTTTTTTACGGGTGCTCTCCTTCCGGGTGTCCGGATGGATGCCCCGGGCGCGCGCAAACAGGGACAACATGAATCACCACTTCAGTTCCTTGGAAAACTGCTGTTTTTCCAAGGAAAAGTATAAAGCCTCGCAGAGTTTCCTGCCGCGGCAGGAAATAAAACCGAATTGTTTTTCCGAGCACCGCAGTGACCCGGCCCGCAGGACGGTATCTATTTCTTGCTGGGAAAACCAGCGAAGCGTTTTCCCAACAACCTTAGTTCTTGCTTTTTATAATCGCCGCGCCGATGAAGCTGTAAAACAGCGGGTGGGGACGGCCCGGACGACTCTTAAACTCGGGGTGGAACTGCGTGCCGATATACCAGGGATGGCCCGGCAATTCGACGACTTCGACAAGGCTGTCGTCGGGGGCGCGGCCGGAGAGCGACAGGCCGTGGTCTTCGAGCACCTTACGGTAGACGTTGTTGATCTCATAGCGATGGCGGTGGCGCTCCTGCACCATGTCCTCCTGATAACAGGAGGCAATCAGGGAGCCCGGCTGCAAACGGCAAGGGTACTGGCCAAGGCGCATCGTGCCGCCCTTGTCGGTGATGCCACGTTGCTCGAGCATCAAATCGATGACGGGGTTCGGCGTGTCGGCGTCAAACTCGGACGAGTGCGCGTCGGGTAGCCCGCAGACATGGCGCGCGTACTCCACGACGGCCATTTGAAGGCCGAGACAGATGCCGAAATAGGGGATGCCCTGGGTGCGCGCGAAGCTCGCGGCCGCAATTTTCCCCTCAACACCGCGGTCTCCAAAACCACCGGGCACGAGGATGCCGTCCAGCCCCGAGAGTGTCTCAGCGACGTTTTCCATTGTGATGTCTTCGGACTGAATCCAAGAGATGTCCACATGCGCGCCATGTTCGACGCCCGCGTGGGTCAGGGATTCGGCGATGCTCAGATAGGCGTCACGCAACGCGACGTATTTGCCGACGAGGCCGATTTTGACCGTACGCGTGCAAGCTTTTTCGCGCGCGACGGTCTCCTGCCACTGCGCAAGGTCGGGTGTTGCCGGGGGCAGCCCCAAGCGGCGGCAGACCACGGCGTCCAGCCCCTCTTCTTTGAGCAGCAGAGGCACCTCATATAAACTCGACGCGGTCATGTTTTCAATGACCGAATCCGAGGGAACGTTACAAAACAGCGCGATTTTATCGCGAATTTCCCGGGAAAGCGGATACTCCGTGCGGCAAACAATCACATCGGGTTGGATGCCGATGCTCAGGAGTTCCTTGACCGAGTGCTGCGTGGGCTTGGACTTGGGTTCGTTCGAGCCCGGAATATGGACAATCAGGGAGACGTGGATGTAGAGCACATTTTCTTTGCCGACTTCCACGCTGACTTGGCGGATGGCCTCCAAAAACGGCTGGCTCTCGATGTCGCCGACCGTACCGCCGACTTCGGTGATCACCACGTCGGCCCCACTGCGACCCACACGGTAGATGCGATCTTTGATTTCGTTTGTGATGTGCGGGATCACTTGCACGGTGCCGCCGAGGAAATCCCCGGAGCGCTCGCGCGAGATCACCGCGCCATAGACCTTTCCGGCGGTGATGTTCGAGTAGACACTGAGGTTTTCGTCGATGAAGCGCTCATAGTGCCCGATGTCGAGGTCGGTCTCCGCGCCGTCGTCGGTGACAAAGACTTCGCCGTGCTGGTAGGGGCTCATCGTGCCCGGATCGGCGTTCAAATAGGGGTCAAACTTTTGCAGGGTCACCGAAAGGCCGCGGGCCTTGAGCAAACGACCCAAGGACGCCGCCGTAATCCCTTTGCCCAGACCGGACACAACCCCGCCGGTCACGAAAATATACTTCACCGCCAAAAAAATTCCTCTCCTTTGTATCGGGTGTAAAAGCTTCGTAAAGAATCGTTATGACAACAGTTGACGGACGCGGTAGACAAACACAGCCGTCTCGGCGCGGGTGGCGTAACCTTTGGGGTTTACACGGTTTGCGTTTCCGGTGACAAGTCCGCTTTGAACAAACGCGGCTAAGGCGTCCCGGGCGTAGGGTGAAATCTGCTCATAATCGGAAAAACCCGAGATCACGGACTGGGGCGCGCCTTTGGGGGCCAAGCCCTTCTGCGTCAGCATCCGGTAGGCCATGACAAACATGTCCTGCCTCGTGATGGCGGCTTCCGGCTGGAAGCGGTTGTTGCCAGTACCCGTGAGAAGACCCAGGGCCCTGGCGGTGCCCAGTGCGTCGTAGTAGTACTTGCCCGGCGCGACGTCGGAGAAGTTCTCCGTAAAGCCGCCCGACAGCCCAAGCAGGCGCGAGAGCATCAGCACATAGTCGGCGCGTTTGACACGTGAGGCCGGGGCATAGTTGGCCGCCCCGGTTCCGCCTATGACGCCCGCGTCATAGAGCGTCGTGATGGCCTCGAGCGCCCACTCGTAACCCGCAAGGTCACGGAAGGGCATTTGCGCTTGCAAGCCCTCCCGGCGAAGGTCACGCGTCGTGTAGCGCACAGGCGTGCTCTTTCCGGTTGCGGGGTTGCTCAGTTGCATGGGCACTTGGTTGTCGCCGGTAAAAGCGGTTTGGGTTTCCAGACGCAGCCCGCCGCCGAGGGCAACCTTTTTGGCGGAAAATTCCACTGTGGGTTCATCCTGCAAATCGAAACCGCGGACTGTGTAGTCCACAGCGCCCGGCGCGGTAACGACCAGGCGGTACTTCCCGTCAAACAGAACGAGCTCAAGCTGTGGAGCGTCACCACGAATCGCGTAAAAGTAACCATAAGGCGTGTAGCGCGTCTGCTCGGTTTCATTGTCAAACTTCAGGAGCAGCGTGTTGCCGTCGTAGACTGCAACCTGCGCCCGGCCTGAGATGGTAACGCTCGTGGCGGTGGGCGCGGTGGCGGTCGCGTTCAGATGGCGCGCCGTCACCACACGCTGTGCGCCGGGGGAAAGCGGAGCGGCGGCGCGAAACGCGTCCAGTGAGCCGAGACTTTTGCCGTCCGGGCCTACGAGGGCTATCGTACTGCGCACACTGCGATTTTTGTTGATAAAGACACGGCTGCCGTTGGAAATCGAGATCGTGTCGTACTCGTCGGAGGGCCCGGCGCGGGTGATCCCGCTGATGCTGCCCTCGGTCAGACGGATCGTCATGCGGCCCGAGGGATTGTGAATGTAGTAATTGCCTTTTGTGATCACATAGTGGTCGTTGCCCGCGCCGCCGTGGAGATGGCTGGTTCCGCCGCCGCCGCAGAGCAGATCGCCAAAAAACGAAGCCTGAAGCGTGTCGTTGCCGGTACCGCCATATATATAGGCGGTCTTCAGCGTTTGCCGGAGTGTGTCGTCCCTTGAGGTACCGAGCAGCACTTCTCCGGTTTTGAAGGCGTAAGACAGGCTGATCGGATCAATCGGTTTGGGCCCAAGCGGGACGGGGTCGGCCATCGTGAAGCGGTAGTTTTGTTTGTCGTAGTTTAAAATCGAGATGATCGAGTGCATCGTACCCGCGCCGTTGCCCGGCGGGACGTCATAGGTCTCGTACTTCATCTCGTTGACGCGCGCAATCGGTGTGTTGATCGTGAGGCGCGTCTCCGTAATGTAATTGGCAAAAGACCAGTGGTCTACGCCCTGAAAACTCTCATATACCGGGAAGTTTTTCGGAGAAATGGACTGCGCGAAGATATCCT
>CAYWWF010000041.1:0-11960 GCA_964461745.1 uncultured Oscillospiraceae bacterium
ATTATTTGCTTTGACAATAAAATTGAGACATATCCAGCCGAAAACGACAGAATCCGAGCTTTACAGCGCACGTTTAGAAGAATGGGACATCGGGTGGACGGACGGTACGTCCACCCGATGTGGTTTCCGTTACGATAAGCGGATGGAAGACGTCGGTTCCCGCTCTTCTGAGGATGCGGTCTCCGTTTCCCGGGAAAACCGCACACCGTCCACGGAGAAGCCGTCCCAATGCCCGGGCAGTTGCGGTTTGGCTGCCCAGCCTTCGCCTTTTCGATACAGCCCCAGCAAACCTTCAATCGCAACTCGGTAGTACCAGGAGGCCGCGCCCGTATAGTGGCTCCAGCCGCCACGGCCCACATGCAGGGGGTTGGAATAGACGTCGGCGGCCAGCACATGGGGGTCGGAACGATAGATTATGAGGTTGTGTGTTGCGGGCAACAACATGTTCAGCAGTTCATACCCCTCATCCGCGCGTCCGGCTCGCAGCAATCCCATGGCCAGCCAAACGGCCGCGTGCGTGTATTGGCCGCCGTTTTCGCGCACCCCGGCAACATAGCCTTTGATATAACCGGGATTTTGTGAAGTGTGAGCAAAGGCCGGTGTAAACAGCGCGATGAGTCTGTGTTCCCGGAAGACCAGACGGTCTACCGCGCTCATAAGCGCCTGTCGGCTTTTTTCCACAAACGCTTGATCCATCGGATGGTCGGTAAATTGCGGTGAGAGTGTGGAGAAACTCTGTGCGATCGAGTCGATCTGGCACTCCTCGTCGGACTGTGAACCCAGTGTCGCACCGTTGTCATAGTACCCACGGCGATACCACTGACCGTCCCAAGCGCGGCCGGCGGCCTCCGACAGGCTCAGCGACGCGCGCCGATACTTCTCGGCAAGCTCTTCCTGTCCAAGACGCGCGCAGAGCGCGGAAAAGCGTGTGAGCACATGCGAGGCAAACCAGGTTAGCCAAACGCTTTCGCCCCGGCCACCGGCTCCGACGAGATTCATACCGTCGTTCCAGTCGCCGCCGCCCATGAGCAGTAAGTCATGCGCGCCGACACCTCGGTCAAGCACGAGGTCGATGGCCATGCGGCAGCGCTCAAACACCGTCCGGCGCGTCATCGTGCGGGCGGGGGCTTCGTAGCGGTCGTGTTCGCCCGGTTTCAACGGAGACGAGGCAAGTCCGGGCACCTTGATCGTAAGCAAGCTGTCGTCGTCGACATGATCGAGGTATTCAAGCACCGTGTACGGCAGCCAGAGCAGATCGTCGCTGCAAGTTGTGCGTACGCCGCGGTCGGTGTGGCCCGGCGTATAGGCCGACGGATGCCACCAGTGCTGGACGTCGCCCTCTTCAAATTGGCGCGCGCAGGCGCGCAGGATTTGTCGGCGCGTGAGTTCGGGACTGCTCAGCGTCAGCGCGCAGACGTCCTGCAACTGATCGCGGAAGCCGTACGCGCCGCCGCACTGGTAGAGCGAGGTGCGGCCATAGAGACGGGACGCCAGCACCTGATACAACGCCCAGCCGTTGAGATAACGGTTTAGGTTTGTGTCTGGGGTTTCCACCTTGAACGGACGCACTTTCTCTTGCCAATCTTTTGCCGTATCCAGCAAAAACGTTTCGGCTTTCGTCCAGTCCGCACAGGCCCGCAACAAGGACATCGCCGGGGCGTTGGCCGCGCAGCCGTTGACCAGCACACAGCGACGGCGGGCGCCCACTTGAGTCAGCGGAATGCGGCAAGAAAACTCGGCCAGACCCGTGCGAAGATCCTCAAGGCCTCCGTCGGAAAACATAGCGTAGGTTTGAGGTTGGAACGACGTGTTGAACGCATTTCGGGCGGTGACACCGCCTTCGGTTTTTTCTATGAGAATGTGCCGGGCGCTGTCGTCGTTGCTGCTGAGCAGCAAACGGCTGTGGAAGTGCAGCGACAGCGCGCCGGGATCATCGGTGCCGCCGGTGTTTGCTGCGTGGGCCGCAATGAAGGGGGTGTCCGGCGGCGACCCGTCCAGTGTTTCCACATCGACGAGCAGGATGCGCGCCAGACGATGCGTTGGCACAAACGCGGTCGTGGTGACCTTAAGGTGACTCACAATCTTCTCCCAGCGCGCAAAACCAAAGCCATACGTCACGGTCGTCGGGTGCCCGTCGGAGGCCGCGAAAAGGGAGATATCTTGATCAGACAGGCGCAAAACAATTTGTTCCCCGCCCTCGGCGGCCAGGGGGTCATTTGTCCACGGCGTCAGCTTGTTTTCGCGCGCGTTGAAGCGCCAGAGGTAACCCGCGCCCATTTCCGTGAGCAGGGTACCAAAGCCGCTGTTGCAGCATACATGTGACCAGGACAGCGGCGGTAGGCTCCGCGTTGTGTCAAACTGGAACGAGCCGTCGGCCAGATAGCGGTAAGGTGGAATGGAGCCTTGTGCCGGAAGGGGAAGTTGCGGAAGCGTAAGACGGAAAGGCTTTTGCTCTTTCGGGCTCTCCTCGACTTCGGGCAAGACGGGCAGGGGCAACGAGGCCGATTCGCTCTGTTTGTTCTGTTTCATGACCCAGAGCGCACAACTGTACAGCAAATTTTGATCCGCTTCGGAACACTGTGAAAAGTCTATGATGTGCACGCCGCCGGAACGGGAGAGGAAATGCTCGGCTCCGAGGGCTTTGAGTGTACCGGCGATCATGTGTGAAACCGGGCGCTGATAGTCTCCGCCCTCCTGCAAACAGACGACCAAGTCCGACTGGATACCGCTGAGCGAAAGCAGACGATGCTGCCGGATCAAGCGGTTGAGTTGTTCGGTGCAAGTGGTGTCCGGACAATACGCCAGCAGCAGCGGCAAATCCCCGGAGATGCCAAACTTCCAAAGATCTTGTTGCCCCAGTCGATTGACCCGTAAGCGCTCGGGAGGCGCGGACCGCCGCGGGAAATACAGTGCGCTGAGGATCTCAAACGCGCCGGAAACTTCCACGGGGCTCAAGCCCAAAACCCTGGAGAGTGATTGCAAACGGCCTGTGCGTGCCGCATTTTCGGGTAGACGCAACGTGCGCAACGCCGCCTTTTGCGCGTCTTTGGACTCCACGGCAACGGACAGCGAGAAACAGACACTCAGCGATCCGCGCGGCGGCAGTTCAAGAGGAATATAGGCCAGAACACAAGGGTCGAGCACGGCCCCTTCTGTCGGACCGGACAGGAGCGCGGGATCCATGCTGTCGCCCATGGCATCGATGGGTTCGGTGTTTACGCTTGCCTCAACGGGGTTCCCTTCGACGCGCTGGCGTACAGCTTCCTTTACAGCGCTCAGACCGCCGCGACCGAGTACATGCGCCCGAGAAGTGTCGTAGCGGACGGACAGATGATCGCAGGAGAACGCCATCCACGCGTCGCCCTGACCGCTGCGGGAACGCCGACGAATCATCAGCGTTTGCCCCTGGATGGATGTCTCTAAAAACAGCTTGGAAAAGGCCGGATGCGCCTCAAAATCACGTGTTCCGGCCAAAACCGGCTCAAAATAACAGGCCAGCGTGAGCTTTCGAGGCAGTGCCGTCTTGTTTTCAAGCGTGACGGAGCGCCATTCTGCCATCTCATTGTCCGGGATGCGCGCGGAGAGTGACGCGTCAAGCGTCTCAGTACGCATACGCCATACGGCGCTGCCCGCGTCAAATTCATACGAATACGTTTGTTTGTCCTGGCCGAAGGGTTTGGGTGTAAGGCCGAGGCAGTTTTCTCCATCGCAGACAAAGAAAATGAAGCCTGCGGGCGCGCCGGGTGAGCTCGGTTCAAAGCGCGTAAGCGCCAGCTCCGCGCCTTGGGACGCGGTATAGCCCGCGTCGGTGCAGAGCAGGGTATAGGAGGGGTTGGACAGGATGTGGCAGACGGGTGTTGTTTCGTCGTAGCCCTCGCCTTGGCGGCGATAGCCATCGAGCGCAGTTCTGGGCGGTTTTTCGGGGATATCGCGGCTGAAATGCCGAACCTTTACCGCGCCAATCGGCACTTTTTCCTGTAGCAGCTCGGCAAACGCGCCCATTTCCACGTCGCGCATAAAACGGGCTTGCATGACGTTTTGATTCAGTGTGTTGTCGATGGCCAGGATGCTCATGCCAAGGTGGTGGGACATGAAGCAGCGTATGGGCTCAAATTTGTCGTCGCCGACGAGGCGGGTCGGGGAATAGTCAGCCGCCTCAAAAAAGCCGTAGTGACCTTCTAAACCTATGCGGCGCAAGGCACGAAGGTTTTTCATCGCCGCAAACGGAGAGATGAGCAATGAGAGAAAGGTGGAATACGGCGATATGACCAGCTCTTTTCCCATGCCGCGCTTGTAGGCCAGACGCGGCACACCGTGGGCCTTGTACTGATAGTTCAGCGCGTTGTCAAACGAGAAAAAGCAGCTTTCTGAGATGCCCCAGGGGATACCAGCGTGGGCCGCGCGTTTGCGATGGCAATAGACACAGAAGCGGGCGCTCTCATACAACAGTGAGTTTTCATAGCAGGGCATCAGCAGATGCGGCATCAGATACTCAAAGGTTGTGCCTGTCCAGGAGGCCATGCCGCTGTAGCGATCATGGCTTACCAGGGCGCGCCCGAGGCGGCGCCAATGGCGGCGCTCCACTTCGCCGCGCGCGATGGCCAGGTAACTTGTGCAGCGGGCTTCCGAGGCCAGAAGGTCGTAGAAACTATCGGAGAGCTCTTCTTTCTCCATGTCATAGCCGATGTGGAACAATCTGCGGTGTGCGTCATACAGCGGCGCAAACTCCATCGCGCGGGAGAGTGCGTCGGCGCGGGCCGCCAAGTCTTCGGCCGCCGCGTCGGAAAGCTCAAGAAGCCCTTCGCGCAGCGCAATCAGACAGGCCGCGAAATTCCCCGAGTCGACCGTGGAAATGTAGCGGGGCTTTAGCGGCTGGCAGTTCAATGTGTTGTACCAGTTGTAGAGGTGGCCATTCCACTTTGGTAAGGCTTCCACGGTGCTCAGTACATGGTCGATCAGGTGCAGCGCGTGTTCCGAAGTGATGATCTTCAAGTCCAGCGCCGAGAGGGTACTCAGCAGCGCCAAACCGATGTTCGTCGGAGAAGTGCGGTGGGCGATGCCGACTGCGGGCTGCTCCTGCCAGTTGTCCGGCGGCAGATAGTGGTCGGTGGATGTGAGAAAGTCTTCAAAGTATTGCCACATCAGCGCCGCTTGGCGCAACAGCAAAGCCCGGTCGGAGGAAGCGAGTTCCGGAGGCTCGTGTTGACTGCGGCTGACATAATGTGCGACAAACGGGGATGTGACCCAAACGATCGCAAAAAACCAACCCAGCGGTGAGAGCACGGCGCAAAACGCGCTCCAAATCAACGCGGGATAAAACCGTCGCAAATGGGTGGAAGCGCCCGAAGTCTGGGACTCCGCCTGCGCAGAGGTGACCCATTCCAGTAGGTTGCGGTGTGAAATGAAACTGCGCCAAAGTGCGGAGATTATCGCCGAAAGCGTAACCGTAACCAGATACGGTAGAAACAAGAACTGCAACGAGAATTGCAGAAACGGCGCGGAAAGGCCGGATATGATCGTAGAATGGTAACGCGCGCGGTAGTCGCCGTGCGCAAACAACGTCGCCGCGGACAAGAGCAGTTGCGACGCGAGCACGACCAGTGCGGCCCCACCAAGAAGCAAAAACGGCAAGCTGATGCCCGATGAGAGGCCCACGGAACCTGCAATCGAAAGGAAAGAGGAGACACGGCTCGCAAACAAACCGGGCAAAGCCCCGGAAATACTCAGCAGCAAAGCTGTGAACAGCAGGATGGGGGACAGAGAACGACGCAAATTGTCGACGATCTTCCATTTTGACAGAGCGCTGAGCGGGTTTTTTTCTCGCCCGTTCTCGGTTCTTACATACGGGAACAGATAGGGCAGCAGCTGCCAATCCCCTCGGGTCCAACGGTGCAGGCGATCAAAAAAGGAGACCACGCGCGCCGGAAAGCCGTCGGAGAGTTCGACATCACCCAGGAAACCGCAACGCAGGTAGGAGCCTTCAAGCAGGTCATGGGAGAGAATTCTATTTTCAGGCAGCCTCCCGTCGAGGCAGCTCAGGTAGGCGTCCACATCAAAGACGCCTTTGCCGACGAAAATGCCTTGGGAAAACAGGTCTTGATAGAGGTCGGACGACGCGCCGCCGTAAGGGTCAAGGCCCGCGTGGCCCGCGTAGATCTTGGAAAACATTGTTTGCCCGGCGCTGAAGAGATCAATGGCAATGCGCGGCTGCAACAGCGCGTGGCCTTCGGTGACGACGCGACGTTTTGCGTCCACAACCGGCGTATTCAGCGGATGCAGCATCGCGCCGACCATTTCGCGCACCGAACCGGCGGTCAGTCGCGTGTCGGCGTCCAGGGTGATCAAATAGTGGACGCTTTTCAGGACCTCGGGTTCTCCGCTGAGTGTTCGCAGATGGCCCGGGGTGCCGCGCAGGGCGCGCATGAGTTCAAGCAGCGCGCCGCGTTTGCGTTCCCAGGCCATAAAGACCTTGTCGGCGTCGTTGTACTGCCTGTCGCGCAAGAAGAAATAAAACCCGCCACCGTACTTGACGTTGAGTTTATGAATCGCCTTTTGCGCGCTCTCAATGACCTCACGATCATCGACGCAGGATTTGGCGTGTGAGTCGGGCAAGTCGGCAAGGAGGCCAAAGACCAGCTTTTCTCCGGCGTCGCGGTTGGCAAAGCGGTATTCTTCAAGAAGTTTGGCAAAATGGGGGCCTTCGGAAACGTCCGAGAGCAGCGCGGAGATGACGCAGAGCGTTTTGCCCTCATCCGGTAGGCCCTCGGTAAGCTCCAGGCGCGGAATGTGCCGGGGGCGGGTCAGGCGCGCCTGAAAAAAATCGACGATGTTTTTACTGAGGTCGGAAAACGGAATCAGTAAGATGACGCTCATCCACCACCGCCGGGTCAGAAAAAAGAATCCGACGGTGAGTGCGAGGGTAAGCAGCGCAAGCGCGGTGAAATATAACGCGCCGGGGAGCCCGCTCTTCTTTTGCCCCAGAGGTTTCGTGAGCAAAAAGTAACCCACGTGCTTTTCGCGTTCGTTTTTGCCTCCTTCGGCGAGTTTCAGCACCTGGGCGGCGCAAGCCGGTTCGCTGAGTCGATGGCGTTTTGACAGGCGGGAGAGTTCCGAACGGTAAAAATAGCGGGAAGCCTCATCCATCACCGGATAGATTCCGGCGGGATCGCGGCGCAAAATCTCTTCGACCATATTTACGCTCTGTAGAAGCTGTGTGAGATCCGCCGTGGAGAGAAAGCGCAAAGAGGTCACAGCTTGTCCGATCAGCAAATTGAGCTTTTGGTGTATGGGCGCGGCTTTATCTGCAAGCTTTTCGAGCGCCTCAGGCGGCACTGCGCCCTCTTCGCGCGCGCGGCGGACATGCAATTCGGCGGCGTACGGGTTTGAATCGCTCTTTTTGCCAAGCCCCGCCTGGATTTCATCAAGATCGGTACAGAGCGCCGCGACGGAAGCGACCAGCGCCGTCTTCAGCGCCGGAATAAACAAAGACAACTCCCGTTCGCTTAAGGGATAGCGTTTTTGCACGATTTGCAGAAACAGAGAAATGGTTTCGGTTGTAATCAGATTGTTGGTTTGCGCGCAAAGCTTTCGCGCGAGTGTGAGAATATGGAGAGAGGAACCGGAAGCCGGCAAACGTCCGGCACGGCGCAAACAGAGCGCGGCGTCTAACGCTTCACGCTCTAAAAGGTACTGATTGTCGAGCAACCACTCAAACTCTTGCGGCAGAGAAAACTGACTCGTGTTGATATGGGAGGCCCGGATAGCGGTGTTGTGAATCCGTTGAATTTGCTTTTGGGCAAAGCGGGCCGCTTTCCGGCCACGGCGGTGCCCATCTGGTACGGTCTCATGTGCACACCGCTCGGCAAAAGCGACGAGCGTTTCTCTAAACTCAGGAGAGATGGAGGCGCTGTTTTGCATTCCCAATCATCCTTATGGGTAACGGTCGGACGTCTTAACCGTTACGTTTGTCTCTATGGCCTGGCTTCGGCGGCAAGATCGTGCAGCCAGTCCGCCGGTTGTGAGTACACAATATTTCAGGATCGGGTGTCGACGTCGCAGGGTCGTCGATGGGCGCTTTTTGTTTATTCTTGCCACCCCTTGGGGGAAGTATACTTCGCTTGGGTGCGAGGGTGGCCTTTTTACATTCGGGCGGAAGTTATCCACAACTCGTGGGCCTCGGCGTGCAAACGCCAAAAACGGCAAAGAAAAAAATTGACTTGCTGTGAGTTTCGCACGATTGCCAGAGTGAAGCTTTTATGGTATAGTGTTTGTCGAGAAATGAGGTGCCGTTTGTGAATATGACATTTTCAGACCGGATGTCGGGGCTCAAACCCTCGGCGATCCGTGAAATTTTTAAGATTTTGGTCGACCCCGAAGTGATCCCTTTTTCGGCCGGTAACCCTTCGCCGGAGACCTTTCCGGTCAAAGAGATGTCGGAGATTGCCGCCGATATTTTTGCCCGTGAGTCCGCTTTTGCGCTTCAATATGGCATCACCGAAGGGTATGCGCCGCTCCGTACCCAGACACGGGATCGGCTGAAGGCCCGTTTTAACAGCGGGCAGGCCTTTGACGAGGTGCTTATCACAACCGGTGGCCAGCAGGGTATGGATTTGACTGTCAAGGTGTTTTGTAACGAAGGCGACGTAGTGCTCTGCGAAAGCCCGAGCTTCATCGGTGCGCTCAACTGTATGCGCTCTTACAGCGTGGCGTTGCGCGGTGTGCCGATGGAAGAGGACGGCATGGATTTAGACGCGTTGGAGGAAGCGCTGTCTGAGGAGCCACGCGTCAAACTGATTTACACCATCCCCACGTTCCAAAACCCCACGGGCCACATGATGTCTCTCGAGAAGCGCCGCCGTTTGCTCGCGCTGGCGCAGCAGTACGATGTGATGATCGTGGAAGACAACCCTTATTATGAGCTGTATTATGACGCCGCCCCGCCGCCCACAATTAAAAGCATGGATACCGAGGGCCGCGTGGTCTACCTCGGCTCTTACTCCAAAATCATCTCTCCGGGTATGCGCCTCGGCTTCGTGCTGGCCGACCAGGAGATCATCTCGAAGATGACGACGCTCAAGCAGGTCTCCGACGTGCATACAAATCTATTTTTCCAGATGGTCGTCTCAAAATACATGCAGCGCTTTGATTTGGACGCCCATGTGGAAACTTGTCGTGCGCTCTACCGTACACGTCGGGACAGCATGTACGAGCGCCTGATTACACTGGGCGATCGCTTGCGTGTCAGCCGACCCGGCGGTGGTCTGTTCCTCTGGTGCGGTCTGCCGGATGGCTGCGATGCCTTTAAACTGGCGGCGCTCTCCGGGAAGAACAAAGTGGCCATTGTGCCCGGCAGCACGTTTTCGATCGATGAGAGCGAGACTTCGCCCTATTTCCGCTTAAACTTCTCTCTGGCCACACCCGCGCAAATCGAAGAGGGCTGTGACCGTTTGATTCGGGCCGTGAGGGAACTTTTACCGTAGATTTACGTCGATACCGAGGAGAGGAAGAATGCGATGAAGAAACGGATTTTTAGCGGCGTACAGCCTTCCGGAACCCCGACGCTCGGCAATTACCTCGGGGCGTTCCAGAATTGGGTGAAGCTGCAAGACGAATACGACTGTCTCTACTGCGTCGTGGATATGCACGCGATCACCACGCGTCGCGACCCCAAGGAACTCAGCCGCCAGACCCGTGAGCTCTTTGCCACATTGCTCGCGCTGGGACTCGATCCGGAGAAAAACATCCTCTTTGTCCAAAGCCATGTGCCCGCTCACGCGGAACTGACTTGGATCCTCAACTGCTATACGATGTTTGGCGAGCTGTCCAGGATGACGCAGTTTAAGGATAAGTCGCAGAAAAATCCGGATAACATCAACGCCGGACTCTTTGGGTATCCTGTACTCATGGCGGCCGATATTCTGCTCTACGGCGCGCACCTAGTCCCCGTCGGCGGCGATCAAAAACAGCACTGTGAACTCACGCGTGACATCGCCGTGCGCTTCAACAGTGTCTACGGAGATGTGTTTACGCTGCCGGAGCCTTACATTCCGCCGGCCGGCGCGCGCATCATGAGCCTCACCGACCCTCTGCGGAAGATGGACAAATCCGACCCGAACCCGGCGTCCCACATTTTACTCTCTGACGAGCCCGATGTGATCTTAAAAAAGTGCAAGCGAGCGACGACCGACTCTGAAGCCAGCGTCCGCTATGCGCCGCAAGAAAAACCCGGCGTTTCGAATCTCATGTCGATCTATTCGTTGTGTACGGGTAAGTCCAACTCGGAGATTGAAAAAGAGTTCCAGGGGCAAGGGTACGGCAGTTTCAAGATGGCCGTCGGCGAGGCCGTGGCTGAAAAGATGAAGCCTCTGCGCGAAAGAACCCGGGAACTCATGCACAGCAGTGAATTGGACCGCCTGATGGTAGAGGGTGCTTTTCGCGCGCGAGCCCTGGCCGTCGAAGTGATGGAAAAGGTTAGACACGCCATCGGCTTCATTCCCTCGCCCTGATTGCGCAGGGGTAAAACCGGTTTATTTCATCGATGTTTACACAAGCCATGTGTACTTTGTTTTGGGAGGGCTTGCCTTGCCCCTGACGTCTGATTTTTGGCTTTCTTTACTGCTCTCGTTTTTTGTAGCGGCTGTGGTTGCGTTTGTCGCGTCCCCGTTTGTGCGGCGTTTTGCCTGCGCGGTGGGCGCGATGGATATTCCCTCCGACGAGCGGCGGATGCACAACAAACCCATCCCCCGTTTGGGAGGGTTATCCATATTTTTGGGCTTTGTGATTTCGGTTCTCCTGTTTTCCACCGTAACCAAGCCCGTGATGGGCATCTTGCTCGGTGCTGTTGTGATTGTGGCGCTAGGCGTTGTGGATGACATCATCAGCTTACCGGCCTGGTTTAAGCTCTTTGTCCAAATCGGCGCGGCGCTGATCCCGGCGCTCAACGATGTGCAGATTGCCCGCTTCCACAACCCGTTTTCCCCCGAAGAGTTTGTTGATATGGGCGTGTTTTCGATCCCGATCACGGTTCTTTGGATCGTCATCATTACGAATTCCGTGAATTTGATCGACGGTTTGGATGGTTTGGCCGCGGGCGTGTCTGCGATTTCTGGCTTTTCGCTGCTCACGATTTCCGTTATTTTGCAGGTTCCGCAGGTACCGGCCTTGATGGCCGCGATGACGGGTGCCTGCCTTGGCTTTTTGCCGTTCAACCGAAACCCGGCCAAAATGTTTATGGGCGACACGGGTGCTACCTTCCTTGGCTTTGTGTTGGCAACCGTGTCGATTCAGGGCCTGTTCAAACTCTACGCGGTGATCTCGTTTGCGATCCCGTTCCTCATTTTGGGGCTCCCGCTGTTTGACACGATTTTTGCGATCTCCCGCCGTTTGGCCAACGGCAAGAGCCCGATGGTGGCCGACCGCAGCCATGTACATCATAAGCTTGTCGATTTGGGCTTCACCCAAAAGCAAGCCGTCGCGATTTTGTATATTCTCTCTGTCATGTTGGGGCTGGTCGCCGTGGTGCTCATCTCTTCGGGTGAGTCCCGGATTATCATTTTGCTCACGGCGCTGCTTGTGGGCTTTGCGGTGGCCATTTGTGTGCCGCTTTTGAGCCGGAATGGAAAAGACGGCGTCGAGGACGAAAAAACAGGCAATGAGCTCAGCGCGGACGCCGTGCTCATTGCACAACAGATCCCGAAAGATATTCCACCTGTCCAAGACATTTCACAGAGTGAAACAGTTGAAACTGGTGACACCATTGTGCCTCCAGAGAATACAGCGCCTGAGCCGGGCTCGGCAACTTAACCTCACCGAAAAGGAGTTGACCCCATGTCATCCATCACGGTGATGACCGTATTCGGTACTCGGCCGGAGGCCATCAAAATGGCACCGCTGCACCGGGCGCTGGCACAAAATGAAAATATCACGGCCCTCTGCGCGGTCACCGCGCAGCACCGTGATAT
>CAYWWF010000042.1:0-11920 GCA_964461745.1 uncultured Oscillospiraceae bacterium
CGGTCGGCATCGTAAACGATCACACGAGCGATTGTTTTTTGTATCACAAAAAGCTACCTTTGAAGCCATGACTGACACAGTATAATCACATCACATGACTCGGCGTTGCCGGGATGTCGTCGGTGTTCGCCTGACAGGAAGAGGTGTGAAGCAATCGGCGCTTTGACCACTTGGGGCGGGCAAGTGCAAATAATTTTTTGCAATATATACAAAAAAGCTCTAGAATTGTGCTTATATGAGAAAGTATGGACAGGCAGTACATGGTACAATAGCTTGGAGTATGGGCACCCCTGTGTGAAACTCAGCCCTCCATCGTAGGCCCTTTGTAGTAAGAAATTAGGATGAAAGGCGTGGTCGTAGTTGGCGCATGTTCGCGCTTACTGCGGCGATGCCTAATGGTTTTATGGCAACGCCGCGCTATTGTGCAGTGTTGTCTTATACCTATTTCCCATAAAACAGTCGACATCGTAACGGTCTTTTTGCCGCCAGATACGAAACACTGATAAACCTGACGAAATCCCACTTGTCTTTTTGCGGCAGTCTGCGCCGAAGAACCCCGACCATGCACAAAGCATGGCCAGGGTTTTTCGGCTTGCCTGACACAAAAATACGGCGCGCTATTCGCATTTTTATCAGTGTTTCGTATGTCTGCGTCATCGGAAGAAGGAATACAAGTATCCCTTCCCAGGTTGTCAAAGAATCGCTACGCTGGATTCTTTGACAAATTTGGAACCGGCCTGCGGGCCGGAAACATCGATTTTCTGAGGAAAATCGATGAGTTATGGAGTTTTTCCGATGCACATGTCCCCGGAAAAACAATGAAACACTATTTTCCACCAAAGGCGGAAAACTCTGCGAGGCTTTTGTGACAGTCTGAGAAGGAATACAAGTATTCCTTCCTCTTCTTCCTCGTCAGACGACAAAAATCCTCGTAAATCTTGTCGACCCAGTATAAGAGATTGGTATTAGAGACATGTGCCGTAGGGATCAGTCGAGTTGTTTGGGATTGCTGTGTATGGAAAGGGGGAAGCAAAGCACATTTTTAAACAGTCTGTAGGATAGGCCCTAAATAAGACTTGGAGTGAGACATTATGAAAAAAACCGCGCAAAAAAGCCTTAGCTTTATTCTCGCGCTGTGCATGATCGTCACCTTGCTTACCCCGGCGCTGAGCATGGTGGCCTCAGCGCAAGCAGCGACCCTGTCTGCGCCCATTACCCTGCGTGAGGGGGAACAAGCCAACGCCATTGTTGTTTCCTTTGATATGGTGGACAGTGCCAACCTTTTGACAAACGGTGGATTTGAAAACAATATGGTTGGATTCAGTGCCTGGGGCGGCACCAACCCACAGACAAACCAAATCATTACGGACGACGTCAAAGAGGGTACAAAGGCGTTGAAAATCTCTGGAGACGGATTTACGGGCGCGTTCATCCCCACGATTCCGGGCGCGGTTTATACGTTCACTGCCTGGGGGAAAACCGGGGGAGCCAACGTCGGAGCTCCCGCTTGGATTACCCTGAACGCGCCGGGTTCCAATCCAAGGGGTGACAACATTCTTGAGTTCACCGAGACAGAGTGGACAGAAAAGAGCCTGACGCTTCGGAGCACAAATGTGACCCAGGCGAAAGCCACGGCGTGGAAGGATCCTACACCGCAATTCCTCTACTGCGACGACATCCGCTTCACTGTGAAGCAGACGGCGGCGGGCACACAATATTACTACTCTGCCAAGACAACCCAGGCCGATGCTCCCGCGCTGAACGCGCTGAAGCCTGAGGAGTATGGAACCTTGCTTGTCTCCGGGGATAGTCTGACTCGGAGGTATGGCAGCTACCTCAACATCGTCGAGGTAAACGCCGAACAAAAGGTCGTCGGCTTTGCCTCGTTGCGGGTGGAGATCGGTGAGGACGAGGGTACAGACACAGGCTCCGTGCAGGTTTGGACCACCAACTCCTATGTGAATCCCTTCCAAAACTTTACGAAGGAAACGACGCCCATGGCTGGGGAGGCCATTGATCTATTGATGGCCAAGAGCGACCGGGAATCCGCTCAAATCCTGCTGCGGAACGACGAGTTCTTTACCATCAAAGACGTTGTTTTCACCGACCTGAGCAGTGAAAGCGGCAGCATCAGCGCCGAGAACTTTAAGTATAATTTTGTAGACTACCACTACATGAGCAATACAAGCGGACAAAACGCCAACACCACCGTCCGCTGGGGAGCAGACTATTACCCCGACCGCTTGTCCAACGACACTGAACGAGATGTTGTGGCTGAGAAGACCCAATCCATATGGATCACCGTCTATGCGCCCTCCGGCACCGCCGCCGGAATCTATAGAGGTACCGCCACGGTCAAAACCACCGCGGGCAATTATCCCGTGACCATCACCGCCGAGGTTCTGGATGTTGAAATTCCAAGCGCGGATAAGGCGGCCTTTGATCTGGCCTATTGGCAGAACATCTCCGGCACCTGGCACTGGAGTGGCATGAGCCCTCAGCGCTACATCATCACCGGCATCTTCCCCCAAATCAAAGAGGCCGGAAAGTGGAGCGATGTGTGGTGGAAGTATGTGGAGAGCGCCGCCGACGCCATGGAGGAAGCCCGCATCAATGTTCTCTACGTCCAGCCCCTGGAATTGCTGATAGACGGCGGTTCCACGGTGTCCAATTACGACAACGCGGGCAACGCGAAATACACATTCAATTGGAGCAAATTTGACGAGTTTGTGGAGTATTTTGTGGAGGAGCGCGGCTTTATCAAGAAGTTTGATATCGCCAAATTACTGAACACCCGCTACGCCTCCCACACCGAGCCCACGATTCTGATTGCCAATCCGAACTTTGACGCCAGCAAACCCGCCGATCACAACAACAGGGCCCTGATGGTCGAGGACGCTCCGCAATACTTTAACAACTACAGTATCCCTGTAAGCGAGCGTGATATATTACCCCGGGCCAAAGCCTTCTTCGAACAGTACATCCCGGCCCTGACACAGCATCTGAAAGAGAAGGGCTGGCTCGACATGTCCTACATACATGTCGAGGATGAGTGCATCAGCACACGTGAGCAGCAGGAATATCTCCACATGGTGGATATGTTCAAGCGGCTTTCCGGAGAGAATTTAATTCCTTTTGGCGACCCCATCGATACCAACAATGTGGATTTCATGATGCAGAATACCCCGGTGCAATTCCCCTTGAGCAGCATTTTCGACGGTTCTAAGAGCAAGTACGAGAAATGGTTGGCGGAGAACCCCGGCACCGTCATGATGTACACCTGCCTCAATCCGCAGGGCAATTACCTGAATAAGTTTGTGGACAAGCCCGTGTGGCAGATGCGCATTCAAAGCTGGTACTCCTATGCCGTGGACGTGACCGGTCACCTCCACTGGGCCTGGGACGCCGGTTGGTCTGACGCCTGGACCAACGGTGGGGCCAATGTAGGTATAGTAAAAAATCTGAACCAGTTTAACTACAAGGGTGACGACTTCATCGTCTGGCCGGACATCCCACGTGGCATTGTGGCTTCCTCGATTCGGGCCGCCTCCATCCGAGACGGAGCGGAGGACTATGAAGTCTTCTATTTGTTGTCTCAAAAGGGCGAAGACTACGAGAATTGGGCCAAAAAGCAAGTTGAGAGCATCGTCCGGAGCAACTCATCTTATACCACGGACATTGGTGCCATGATGGCCACCAGAGCGCTGCTGTACCGCGCCGCCGCCGGTGAAGTGGATATTTTCCGCACCGTCACCTTCGACGGAAATGGCGGGCAGCCCGAGACCATGACGGCAAAAGCGCCTGTGGACATGCCTTTGGGAGAAAAGATGCCCGCAGCGCCCGCTCGAGCGGGCTACCTGTTCAATGGTTGGAACACGATGCAAGACGGCAGTGGTAGCAAGTTTACGGCCGAGACCGTAGTCGGCGACGACGTAAAGGTCTTTGCCCAATGGGTTTCCGGTAACGACATTCTAAGCTTTGCGGTGGGCGGCGTCTCCGGTATCGTCGACCCCGCAGCGCATACCGTAACCGTAAAGCTGGCCCACACTACGGCGTTGGATGCCCTTGCCCCCGTCTTTACGCTATCCGCCGACGCGAGCAGTGTCCCGGCCAGTGGCGCGGTGACAGATTTCACTCAACCCGTCACCTATACCGTTATCGCCGGAGACAAAACCGAGCAAATGTGGACAGTCACCATCACTACGTCGGAAAACAGCAGCGACGATGTAACCGTCAATTGGAACGCCGGAATTGCTACGGGTGCGCCCGCCCCTGTCAGCGTACCCAAAGGTTCGTTGTTGGCAATGCCGGAGAACAGCATGGAGCTGAAGGATTACATCTTTGAGGGTTGGTTCAAAGATGTGACGCTGGAAATCCCCTGGGATTTTTCCAAGAATGTGGTAACCGGACATACGACGCTGTATGCCAAGTGGGTGGAAGAGTTCTACCTCAACGACTTTAACACCGAAACCGGGAGCTGGGTCGCGGCAAACGGAGCCGTCTTCAGCGCGGTTTCGCTCGTAAACGATCCCGACGCCCTGGACGGCAAAGCGCTGTCCATCCGGAATGTGGCGCAGAGTCACCGCGCCGTGGTTTGCACCGACGCCGGAAAGATGGAAAACGGCACCATTGAGATGAGAGTTAAGGTAACCTCTGCCGACGCCAACGCGCCCACCTTGGGTCTTTCCTTCCGCAGCCCGGGGAAAAACGGCTACTACAACGCCGTCAGTTTCAAGGGGGGTAGAGGTGCAAACAGGCTGCTGGCAGACGCAAACCCCGGCTTGCGCAACGCCGCGATTTGGTCCGACCCCTGGACCAATGCCACGCAGGCGATTCAGTCGGGCCGGTACTATACCATCAAGCTTCACTTTTACGACCAGGCCATCACGGTCACGGTGGACGGCCAAGAGATTGTCAGCGGCGACACCTCCTGGAGTGAGTGGTCTACAGCCCCCGACTACGTGGGTATTTATGGATGGGCCACCACCACAAACTACACCATCGACTACATCAAGGTCACCCCGGCCAGAACCCCAGAGAAATTCCGAGTGACCTTTGACAGTCAAGGCGGAGGCGCTGTCTCCGCGATTGAAAACGCTATGGAGGGCGCCACCATCACTCAACCGCAGACACCCGTTCGCGAAGGTCACAAATTCCTGGGCTGGTATAAGGACGTTCAAGGAACAAGCGCCTGGAACTTTGCCAGCGATAAGGTCTACACCCATACCACTCTGTATGCCAAATGGTTGGCTCAGTCCGGCGAAAAAGAGATCATATCCTTTGCCCTGCAAGGATATGAGGATTGTATTTCAACCATTGATAAGTACGCTCACACCGTCTCTGTTGTCCTCCCCGCCGGGACCGACCCTTACCTGACCCCCATTGTGGGGATTTCCGCGGGTGCCAGCGTGCGTCCCGCCAGCGGGCTGGCCGTCACGTTTGAAAGCGGCATGCCATACATCTTCACCGTCACAGCCGAGGACGGTACCACGCAGGACTGGGCTGTCACTGTCACCATGATGGGAGAGGACGCCCATCGTGTTACCTGGTATGCCAACGGCGGCTCTCCCTTGCCCGCTCAGTTGACAGTTGAGGACAAGGGCTCCATTGCGGCTCCGGCGGCCATGACCAAGGCCGGCTATACCTTCGGTGGCTGGTATCTGGATGAGGGCTTCACTGTGAAGGCGCAATTCCCCATCGAGGCGGTGACTGAGGATGTGACCCTCTATGCGCAGTGGACGGCAGACCTGCAGGCCACCTATGTGTTCATGAGCGATACCCACATCACAGGCAGCGGCGACAGCGCTCGTTTCAATTACGCCTTCCGGTATATTGATAAGCTCCTGCCCCAGGGCTACGACGGCCTGGTCATCGCAGGCGACATGACCAGCGACGGCGCAGGCAATTCGCAGATGAAGTACGTCCAGCAGATCCTGGACGGCTATAACCCCGAGGGCTTGCAAAAGTATGTTGTTCGCGGCAACCACGATCCCATCAGCGCCATGGAAACGCTGAGCGAGGAACTCTACCCCGCCAGCTACTACCATGCCGAGATGGGCGGATACCACTTCTTGATGTGCGACAGCAACAATTTTGACACCAATCAGCAGACTTGGTTGTCCGCTGAGCTCTCGAAGGTTGTGAATGCCTCCGGATATCGGGCAGGAGAGCCCATCTTTGTGGTCATGCACGCGCCTCTGAGTGGGACGGTGCTGGGCAGCAACCAATCCTTCAGTTCTTCTGCTGCGGTGTACAACATCCTCAGCAAATATCCGCAAGTGGTGGTTCTGAGCGGTCACTCCCATAGAGATGTGCTGGACGACCGTAGTATCTTCCAAAAGGACTTCACCTCGGTCAACCTGGGAAGTATGCAGTACATTGAGTATGACAGCGGCCGCATTGAGGGGGACATCCCGGCACAGACCGGCCTCGTCCACGAAGATGGGAGCCAGTCCCAGATGAATCAAGCTGTCATCGCCACCGTCTACAGCGACCGCATTGCTTTTGATCGTTACGACTTCTCGGTTGACAAGCACCTGGGCACATGGGAAATCGCGCTGCCCCTCATGAAAGAGAGCTTTGCCTATACCGCGAGCAGCCGGGACAAGGAAGCGCCTGTTTTTGCGGAAAGCGACGCGATTTCGCTGAACATGACCTCATCCAGTGAAGTGGAGTTTACCTATCCCCAGGCCACGGACAACGCCTTTGTCTACGACTATAAAATCGACCTCAAGCAGGGAAATACCACGGTGAAAAGCATTCTGACCTTCTCCCAGTTCTACGCCGCAAAGATGCCGGCGACCAAGACCAACGCCTTTGCCGGACTGACTCCGGAGACCCAATATACGCTGGAAATCACGGCGCGGGATTCCGTGGGTAACGCCTCAGCTCGAAAGCTTACGATGAGTTTTTCCACCACAGCTGAGGGTGCCTTGGGTGTCGTAAACTGCGAAGACCCCAGCTTCAATCTGAGCCGTCCCCGGGATGTAATGGCCCAGGTTAGCGGTGAGGATGTGGCACTCCACTCTCTGCGTTATGGCGACACCGCCCTCAAGCCCGGACGGGATTATACGATGGACGGAAACCAGGTCATCATCTCCAAAGACTACCTCAAGCAGTTTGGTGCGGGTGCTACCGTTATACTGTCCTTTGTATTCAATCAGGGCGATCCCACCGAGCTTGCCATTCAACTATCCAGCGACAAACAGATTGTTCGGGCCGCAATGCGCGACTTTGAGGACGGCAGTTTGGAGGGACTCATGTCTTTTAGGCAGGCCTATACCCTTGGCATCCAAACCGCGTCACCGCTTGCGGGAGAGAAATCCCTTCAGATTACCACCGGCAGAAACGGCAAGCAGATGCTGATCGACACCAACGTACCCAAGGTAAGCGATGGTATCCTCGAGTTTGACGTGAAGCCCGTCGGCGGCGACTTCGGCGCGATGGCGTTCATCATCCGAGGCACGGACGGCGACAATCATCTCGCTTTGGGTTGCGACGGTGCAGGAGACTGGCTGTGGATCAATCACAATGCCGGGGTGGAGACCTTTGCTCTGCTAGCCAAAGGCAGTGTACCGCTGAGGAGCGGCGTGACCTATCACATTAAAATCAGCTTTTACGGCGACAACTATGAGCTGTATGTCGACAATACCTGTGTCATCCGCACGGTGATTCCCGGTCTGATCCAAGACGCCGGCTATTTCGGCATCCACAACTGGGGCAGCACCAGCAGAGGCGTAGTCATAGACAACGTGAAACTTACCTACGCCGAGGACGTGCGGTTCTACGACATCTCCGTTGTTCCCCTGAAAAACGGCAGCATAATCCCGAGCAAAATGAGCGCTGAAGCCGATGAAATCATTACCCTTTCCGTGATCCCCGAAGTGGGCTATCGTCTCGTGGCAGGCAGTCTGAAGGTAAATGGCGAAGTGGTTGAGGGCGATAGCTTCTCAATGCCCACCGAAGATGCTATCATCACCGCCGTGTTTGAGCGCATCCCGCTTGACACCCTAAAGATTCAGACGGCTCCAAACCTTACCCTGAAGAAGGGCGCGACACTGAACCTCGGTGCGGCTGTGTTTACAGCGCCTACGGAGGCTGTTGTAAGCCTTGTGTTTGCTTCCTCGAATCCGGCTGTGGTCAGCGCAAACGCAAATGGCGTACTCTATGGCCTCAAGACCGGCACCGCCATTGTCACCGTGAAGGACCTGAACTCCGGTGCTGTGGTTGCCGTCATGGTGACGGTTTCCTAGGGCAAGAGATCACACGGCACACGTTTCAAACCCAAAGAGGCTGTGACGATACAGTCCCCCAAAACGAGCCGTTGCTCTACAAGAGTAGAGCAAAACGGCTCGTTTTTTGGGATATTTCATCATAGCCTCTTTGGGATAGTAGCTATAACGGTATCTAGGCCTAATCGTTCCATAACTTTCAAAAATATCAGATTGGTCTGCAACTGACTCCGCCTATTAAAGACGAAATTGCGCAGGCGTATGCAAAAGGCATCATCAGAGGATATCCGGACGAAGCTTTTGTGAGACGAAGACCATCACACGTGCTGAGGGGGCGGTAATTGTGTGGCGCTTGGTTCATGCCGCATATTACTCTGACGCACCATCCCATTAAAGTGTATTTTAAGCGACCGTGACGTTTTCGCAATGACTACCAAACGACTCTAAAAAGCAGATCATGTAAGTTGGTTTCCATGTCCCGCCTGAAATATAAAGGACTATTAACCTCCGAAAATGTGGAACAAAACACACATTTTTTCGCCTAAATATATGATGGGACTTTAGTCCTTTAATGATGAAAAACTGGAGTGTTGCCTTATGACGAAAAAAACCTTGCATTTTATTACGGCCGTCGTTGTTCTTTTCGGTATCATAGGCGTTTGTTATACCCCCGCGCAGGCATCGCCGCCTTTGTTTGACTCGTATTACTACACTTCTGTTGACGCGTTTTACCAAGGCTTGCGCAACATGTCCCAAAGCGAGCTGGACAGCATTCGTGAAAAAGAAGACCAGATTATGAAGGATACGCAGGAGAAAACCCACGTATCTGCGGCAGAACTGGAAAGCGGCATTTTTGGCAATCTGCGAAACGTGCTGCTTGAAGAAAAGGGGTTGCTTATCCCGTGTTGGAAAGGAGATGTTTTTCCCCTCGATACACAAGCTGAATACTGTGTTGAGCTCACGGTGTCCGGGGCTTGCAGGAAACCGTGGATTTCCTATGTGGGCAAAAACGGCATTAGCGTTGCGACGATGTATTATGATCCGGAGCTCAAGTCCAAAGCCAACGAACAAGGCACCTCCTTTTTAATGGCGCAGCTTGAACCGGATGGCCTGAATGTAGATAACTATACAGAAATCCAAAAGGATCTGCTCAGCAAAGGAATTATGTCGGCAAAAAATATGACCGTGTACGAAAAAGAATATCGGTTGTATGACCGTGATGTGCAGGCCTTGGTTATTGACTATAGCACGGATACTGAGCATCCGACCTTGCAAGTCTAGATATCCCACTCAAGAAATTTGATGATGTGCCGAATACACATTGGGCATATAGCTATATCCATTTTAGTGCTAGTGGCTGGCCATTTTCGGGTATCCCGATGGCAGTTTTAGACCGGAAAAAAGCATCACTGTTGCGGAGTTTGTTGCCTTGGTATGCAGAGCGACGCTCATTGAGCGGAATGATGGAAGTGCCGGGCATTGGGCCTCAACGTATATGGATGCAGCTGTAAAACACAATCTTTTCAGTGCGGACGAATATTCGGAAGGTGACTGGGATAAACCGATACGTCGGCAGGACATGGCTTTTATCGTCGTGCGGGCGGCGTTGCAGGTTCGCAAAGAGCACAGTTCCACAGATACCGAAGCATATATCAGCAAAATTAAAGACTTGACTTCTATCCCGGAAAAGAGACAATCTGAAGTGCTTCAGGCCTATGCCAAAGGCATCGTTTCGGGCCATCCGGATGGGAATTTCTACGGAGCAAAAAGTGCCACACGCGCTGAGGCGGCAGCAATGATTCTCCGCTTGATACACACGGATGAACGGATGGTTGCCTAATCTCAGAAAAGTGGATAATATCCGCCATGGATACGCTTCTGAACACACAGAGGTGTCAACCGGTCTCCGCGCCGCCGAGTAATCCCACCGTGGACATCGCGCGAGAGAGATACGCCCTTTACACCTACGACGTGTGGAACAACAAGCAATCCGGCAAACCGGTCACATGCAAAAAGTGGATTGAGTGAGGTAAATAAGGCATATTGTAATCTCAATTCACATTTTAGCTAGCGAAGTAATGGCTAGCTAAATTTTTCTAAACATACGTAACATTCATCGAGTAATTCACAGTAGAAGTGTTGACAGAATGAATAAAAGCTTCATGACTTTAGTTTTTTGCTCCCCAAGGGGAACGATACCGGCGCCTTGATTTGACGTCTTTTTACACGACACAACCTTTCTCATGGCTTGCACAAGGAGCTTTAGAGTGTTATAATGCAAAGGCGTTCATGAGGTTTTTCCTCGGCATTTTCATGCTTTTTGTCTCCGCCGCCTATGTCTTCAGGATTTTCTCGGTTGTCGTCATCATGGGGAGGTAGCTTCTTTGCCTGATCAGATCAAACAAGTGGCAGAAAACCGCAAGGCACGTCATGAGTATTTTATCGAAGATCGATATGAGGCGGGCATTGTGCTTTCAGGCACGGAGGTTAAGTCCATCCGACAAGGCGCGCTGAATTTGAAGGATGCCTTTTGCCAAGTGCAAAAGGGGGAACTCTTTGTTAAGGGGATGCACATCAGTCCCTATGAACAAGGCAACATCTTCAATGTGGACCCGGTGCGTCCGCGGCGTCTGCTCATGCACAAACGAGAGATTCTCCGGTTAAACGCAGCGGTTATGCAGGATGGCTACACCTTAGTCCCGATTCGTGTTTACTTCAAAAACGCGCGGGTCAAAGTCGAAGTGGCGGTTTGCAAGGGCAAAAAATTGCATGATAAACGAGACGCAATGGCACAGCGCACAGTCAAACGTGAAATGGAAACCATGCTAAAGGAGCGAAACAGATGATTCGATGGACACGCGCATTGTCCCTTTTTCTCGTGATGAATTTGATGGGAGGTCTTTTCTTGACAGGATGTGCCGGCAACAGCGGAGCTGGTGAGGCTCGAAACCCCGAAGTGACCATTGAGATGGAAAACGGCCAAAAAATCGTTTTGGAATTGTATCCTGACAAAGCACCCAACACGGTAAATAACTTTGTTGCACTCATTCAAGACGGCTTTTATGATGGATTGACCTTTCACCGCGTGGCCAAAGGCTTCATGATCCAAGGCGGTGATCCTTCGGGCGATGGTACAGGTGGCCCAGGATACAAAATTAAGGGTGAGTTTGCATCGAATGGTTTTACGCAGAACGATATTTCACATACTGAGGGCGTCATTTCTATGGCCCGCAGCCAAAGCTATGATTCGGCCGGCAGTCAGTTCTTCATTTGTGACGGCGACGCGTCGTTTTTAGATGAAGATTATGCCGCGTTTGGTTGTGTCATCTCGGGCATCGATGAAGTCCATAACATGGCCGCGCTCAACACGGCTGCCAATGGTGGGCCACCGTCTTCGCCATTGAACATCAAAAAGATTACTGTGGATACATTTGGGGTAAAATATGACAAGCCTGAGACCATAAAGTAACGTTAAATTTTTCTCGATAACGTTTTTGTGGACGTTATATTCATGTTCTCTTCGTGCACATGAATGTATTGACTACTAAACGCACTTGACGCGTAAGCGGAGCACATTTATCTCATTATTCTTTCCCCCGCCGTAGGCGGGGGAAAGAATAATCCCAACTTTTTTACGGGGGCGTTCCGGTTTCGACGGGGATGGTGAGTCTTTGTCAGCGGGTCGTGGG
>CAYWWF010000043.1:0-11918 GCA_964461745.1 uncultured Oscillospiraceae bacterium
CTCCCGGCAGTACAGCCCCTACGGCGCTTCTATCTTCCAAGCGCTCACCCTCTCCCATGCGCCCGGTACAGCCGATGTGGTGCAAGACCTCGTAAACAGCGACTGGACCGTTAAGATTGTAAACGGAAGACTCTCGTTTTTGAAACCCACCATCGCGGGCGAGCCCTACCCTGTGAAGCTTCGCTCCGATAAATTTGCGGGCTTTGCCTACACCTGGAACGGCAAAGACGTCATGTTGGATATGGTAGACGTCGCCGAAAACGGGGACATCACCTATTCCGGCAAAACAGAAGACCAAAAGGCTCTTCTCTCCCTGCGCTATACCCTCAGTGACAAAGGGCAGCTCGTGGTCACCGCTTCGGTGAAGAATCTTACGCAGACCGATGTGAACGTCACCAAGCTGGCCCTGCACACGGGCATAGACACCTTCCTGGGCGCTTACCCCACCTACATGGATCAGATGATTGCCACCTTGATTCGTTGCGAAAAAACCCACCTCTGGGGCTATTTCCAGACCCCGAACGGACGCATTATCACCATTTCCTCCGATGCTCCCATCGCCTCTTACACCACGGATTACGAGCCGGGGGTCTATGCGCACCACATTTATTCCACCTCCCTTGACCTCTTCCAGTCCGGCAAGCTCCCCGCGCGTCACCCGCAGGATCTGAACGTCTTACGGTTTGGAGAGGAAAAGACATGGAACATCGCCCTGAAACCCGTCGATGAAGTGAACGCCATCGCCAAGATCAAACCCACCATCGCGCAAACCACCAACGTTCCCACCATCGACGCCGACCGTTACACCATCGGTACCGGGGAAACCTCCAACCTTACCGTCTACTCCGCGTCCGCTGTCATCGACGCGACGCTGACTGCCCCCGACGCGAAGACCACGAAGCTCACCTTCGTTAAAACGGCGGACGGTGTTTACACCTGCGCCTGGACCGGCACGACCGAAGGCCTTTACACCTTGGACGTCACAAACGCCGACGGCTACATTGCGCAGGCGGGCCTTTCCGTGAGAAAAAGCTACTCTTGGTATATGCAGAAAGCGCGGCAAGCGGCCTATGATATCCTCCAAGGCGCCGACCTTTGGAACGGTGAGGGCAACTCCACCGAGACATGGTACGGCATCTATTCCGGCTACATCGCCGAGAAATATTGGCCCGACGCGGACATGCTTTCCTACTTCGACGATCGCTTAGAAGTGGTCTATCCCGCCGTCTACAACCGCGAACTGAACACGGCCTTTGACGGCAGGATCAGCTTCCCTGAGCGCATCACAAACCAGGAATCCTTGGCCAATATGCTGATTAAGCGCTACGAGGCCACCGGCGAACTTGATTCCTTGGAGCAGGCCGCCATCATTGTGAAATACCTGATGGACAACCGCACACGTCCCGATGGGGCCTGGGGCGGCTACTACATGAGCGACTACACCTGCGTGCTTTATCCGGCCAAGATGCTCATGGACTTCATGACGGTGGAAAAACCCTTGGCCACCAACCCGAACCTCTCTGCCGCCGAACAACAGAAGTGGGCCGACCGCTATGCGGCGCACTTTGCCGCCGCGACTCGAATGATGGACACGCTCATCACGCGCGGAGAAATTGACACCGAAGGCGGCAACACCTTTGAAGACGGCGCGCAGTCCTGCGCGGTGACGTCTCTGTCTCAGTTTGCTCTCTTGTTCCCCGAGGGCTCGGCACAGCGGGAGAAATATCTTTCCCACGCGATTCGCATCAACAACAACCATACGGCCCTTCAGCAGTCCGTCATCCCCGATTCCCGCATGAACGGGGCCACCGAACGCTATTGGGAGACCACGGAGATCCAGCTTTACTCCAACACCATGAACTCCCCGCATGGCTGGTCCGGCTGGGCGATCTATGGTCTCTTCAACCTCTATGAGCTGACCGGCGACAAGGCGTATTTAGAGCGCGCTATGAACGCTCTGGGCTCCGATATTCAGCTGATCGGGTATGACGGCACACTGCGCTGGGCCTTCTCCCAAGACCCGCACCGCGAGGTTCAGCTGTATGTCAAGGACGAGAACAATGCCTACCAGAAGGACGGAAGAACGTTCTACCAAGGCAAGCACGTTCCCTACACCATCT
Organism: uncultured Oscillospiraceae bacterium; assembly: GCA_964461745.1. Classification (GTDB taxonomy): domain Bacteria; phylum Bacillota; class Clostridia; order Oscillospirales; family UBA929; genus JAVBPF01. Next base: position 2,121 of record CAYWWF010000043.1, read on the forward strand.
CCGAAGAGTACCTGGCCCATACGGGTTACTGGTTTGGCTCATGGACGGGCCAGACCGGACATGAGATCTTTAAGGCCATGAGCGAAGTCGGGCTCACAAAGGCCTATGTGTTTGAAAACGCCGACGGCACTTTGAGCGCCTACAACTGCGCGGCCGTGAAGTCCGATGACGGCATTGAAATCACGCCGGCGGAAGCGCTTGTGAACCATGTGAGTGTGAACGTCAAGAGCGCTACAGACGTCACGGTTCACTTCAGCGACGGCGACAAACAGGCTACCGTTTCGCCCGGACTGCCGCAGTGGATTTCCACAGAGGAGAGCGCGCCTGAAATCGTGACCATCGTCTCGCTTGAGAGCACCACCGTGACGACCGTCGCGGGCACAGCCCCGACCCTTCCGGCAACGGTCACCGCCACGCTCAGTGACAACACCACCCGCGCCGTCACGGTGATTTGGGACGCAATCCCCGCCGCGACATACGCCGAACCCGGCAGCTTCACGGTCGAAGGAACTGTGGTGGGAACAAATCTCAAGGCCGCCTGTCTGGTGACCGTCAATGAAAAACCGGCCGAACCGCCGCTTGTCTACCACCAAGATTTCTCCACAGGTCTCGGCAACTGGGAACGCGTGTATGGCACAGGCACGCTCAAACAACAAGACGGCGCGATGGAAATCCACTCCGTTGGCGTCGAACCCAACACCTTCTGCACCGATCCCACCGCCCCCGTGGTCAAGGACGGCTTTGTCGAAACTGAGTTTAAGTTCTTAAACAGCGCGTATCGCATGGCCGTGCTGTTCCGTTACCAGAGTCCCACGCTGTACGCCGGTATTGGCGTTGACATCTTTGGTATGCTCTGGCTCAACGGCTACGACAATTTCGCAATGCTGGGAACCACTCAGCGCTTTGAGGTAGACCGCCTCTACAAAATGCGCGTGGAGTTTGCCGGTGAGAAGATCACGGTCTATGTGGACGGCAAACAAGTCTTCAGCGGCAATGTTCCCGCGCTGGATCTGCCTGCGGGCCGCATCGGCACCCGCAACTGGGGCAACGTCGAGGGCTCTCATGTACAGTTTAGCAACTTCAAAATGGGTGGCGAGGTCGAAAAACCGGAAGTCACCGAATATCACCAGGAGTTCACCCAGGGTCTCGGCAACTGGGTGCACGTCGCGGGTACGGGTACGCTGAAACAGGCCAATGGCTCAATGGACGTGGAAGCCGGCGGTGTTGAGCCCGACACCTACTGCACCGATCCGACCGCCCCCGTGCTCAAGGACGGCTATGTTGAAACCGAACTGAAATTCTTAAACGGCGCGTATCGCGCGGCCGTGATGTTCCGCTACCAGAGCCCCACGCAATTTGCGGCCATCGGCATTGACCCGGCGGGCCTGTTCTGGCAGAACGGCGCGGGGCAGTGGGCCTTCTTCAACATCAACAAACCCTTCCCGACAGACAAGTCCTACAAGATCCGCATCGAGTACAAGGGCGCACAGATCAAGCTCATCATCGATGGGGAAACCCTCTTTGACGGAGAGCTCCCCGCGCTCGATCTGCCCGCGGGCCGCATCGGCACCCGCAACTGGGGCAATATTGAAGGCTCGCATACGCAGTACAAGTACTTCAAAATGGGTGAATTGGCGGAAGAACCTGAACCCATCGAATATCACCAAGACTTTACCAAGGGCCTCGGCAGTTGGACCCGCGTGTATGGCACCGGGGTCTTCAAGCAACAGGACGGCAAGATGGAAGTTCAGTCCGTCGGCAGTGAACCCAACACCTACTGCACCGACCCGACCGCGCCTTTGGTAAAAGATGGATATGTTGAGACCGAGTTTACCTTCTTAAACAATGGCTATCGTATGGCCGTGTTGTTCCGGTATCAGAATCCCTGGCAATACGCCGGCATCGGCATCGACATCGACGGCATGCTCTGGCTCAACGGGGCCGGACAGTGGGCGCTACTCGGTGCCTCTCAAAGCTTTGCGGTCAACCGAGCTTACAAGTTACGCATTGAGTACATCGGCCCCAAAATCGCCGTATATATTGACGGTGTCCGGGTCTATTCCGGCAATGTTCCCGCGTTGGATCTGCCCGCGGGCCGCATCGGCACCCGCAACTGGGGCGATATCATCGGTTCACATGTACAGTACAGCTACTTCAAAACCGGAACCTTTAAACCCGTGGTGCTCACGCCGAGTCAGGTCTACTTGACCCAGCAGACAATCGGCACGGAAGACCTGAGCTTTGCCATGGATGTGGAAAGCACGGTGGCCCGCCTGAGCGCGGATGGTGAGGTTTTGCGAAATGGCGCGGATTACACCGTCTCCGCCCAAACCATCCTGCTTACAAAAGAATATCTCAGCTCCATCAAAGACAAAGGTGACACCTATGTCGACGTCATCTTCCAAGACGGCTACATCGCCACCCTCCTGCTCAGCGTCGAGCTACCCCCCGATGCCGAGGCTTCGTTTGCCTATGACTTCACCGACGGCGCGACCTCACTGGCAAACCTCCAGACCGTCCGCGGCAGCGCGACCCTCAGCTATCTGGACGGCGGCCTGAACGTCGCAAATGGCGGCGGCGACCTCTTTGTCATAGACAAAACCATGCCCAACGTCTTAAACGGCGAAGTCAGCTTCACTTACCGAGCCAAAAGCGAAGGCGGCGCCATGGGTGCTGTGTTGCGCTACGCCGGGGCCAACTCCTGGACCTGGGTCGGCATCGTGAACAACAGAATCACACTGCGCACGGGTGCTGGGGCGAATGTGACCCTCTGCACAAGCCCCGTGGAAATCTATAAGCGCCGCCAGCTCCCGTATGTGATGACCGTCCGCGTGATCAACAAAACCGTCTCCGTCTACATCGACGGGATGCTGCTCTACAGCGGCACACACAAAGAGATCACAAACGCCAAAGGCAAAATGGGCTTTGGCGCGCCGAGCGGCAACCATGTGCTGCTGCTGAACCTCAGCGGCGCCTCCGTGCCGCCCTATGTGGCTGAAGAGACAACCACAGCGGTCACCATCGCGTCTGACGCCCTGACCGTGCGGATGGACGCGGCCTTCCCGAGCGTCCTCGACTACACGCTCACCGGCAACAGCCAGAAGGTCTACGGCCAGGAAGTGACTTACAACTACGTTGAAATCAACAACATGCTGTACAAGCCCACTGTCACCGCCAGCTTCGCGGCAGGCAAGGCGACCTATCATCTGAGCGCCGGGGACACCTCCTTTGACGTGGTCTTCACCGTTGTGAACAACACGCTTGAGATGAAGATCGAAAACATCGACGAGTCGAAGGGCAAGGTCTACAGCATCCACTTCCCGAAGCAGTCGCTGATCTCCATGCGCAGCACCGATCCGAACGCGACGCTTACCACCAACGCCTTTGACGCGAGCAACGCGGTCTATGACCTCTCAGCGCCCGATCTGCTGCAAGGCTATACGACCTATGCCGTGCTCTCGAACGACAACATCGCGGCCACGATGAGCAACGGCTCCATCAAGGTTCTCCGCGAAGTCATGTTTGAGACCACAGCGCTCGAATCCTACCGTTCGACCGGCCTGCGCAGCAATGAATACCTCTATCGCGGCCCCGACGGTGAGATCATCGAGGCCCCCTGGGCCAAAGTGTCCATCACGGGGGACCGCAACAAAGACGGCAAAGTCAACGCCTTCGACGGCGCGATTGCCTACCGTGACGACATTTACACACCGATGAAGGGTGGAGACATGATCCGTGATGTCTACTCCTATGTCGCCATAAACTTTGCCAGCGGCGCGCAGTATCCGTTTACGCGTATCCTTGACAACATTAAGAAGTTCTACTTGGCCACCGACGGCTTCGAGCAGATGGCCCTCATCAAGGGCTATCAGAACGAAGGTCACGACAGCGCCCACCCGGATTTCGCGGGCATCAACGAGCGCGCGGGCGGCGAGGAAGACTTCCAGTTCCTGCTCGACAACTCTGAGGAATACAACGCGAAAGTCGGTGTCCACATCAACCACACCGAATCCTACCCCGAGGCCCCGCAATACGGGCCGGACATTGTCTCCGACGTACCCGCTTGGGCTTGGCTGGACGCCTCCAATCAAATCATGAAATACAACGATATTTTAAGCCCCACCGACAGCATGGGCCAGCGTCTGGATGACTTGGCCGCCAAAGCCAGGGGTCTCGACTTTGTCTATGTCGACGCGTACTTTGACCGCCTCTGGCCCGCCTATATGATGGGCAGCAAGCTCCAGAGCCTCGGTTGGAGTGTGGGTACGGAGTATACCAATGAGATGACCAAATTCAGCGTTTGGGTACACTGGGCCACCGGCGCAAATCCCGGCAACCTCGCGCGCGTCATCCACTTCCAGGACAAAGACGTCTTTGGTGAATCCGCGCTCTTCCGCGGCGCCACCGGCGACAACCGCGACGGCATCGTTGGCTGGCAAAACGAGAAAGACTTCAACGACATGGTGCGCCGTTTCGCGCAGGACGTCCTGCCCAACCGCTACCTCATGCACTTCCCGCTGATGCAGTGGGAGAGCGCAAGCAAGGCCGTGCTCGGTGAAGACGGCGAAGTTGTGACGGAGATGATCTCCGGTGCAAACGTCATCACCAAAGACGGCAAACGGATCGCAAACGGAAACCAAATCTTCATCCCGTGGGATCCCGAGACCGAGAGCAAAATCTATCACTGGAATGCCGCAGGCGGTACGACCACCTGGGATCTGCCCGACAGCTGGTCCGGACTGGAAAGCGTCCTCCTCTATCCGCTCAGCGACATTGGCCGCGGCGACGCCACCACTTTGGCTGTTGTGGATGGAAAAGTGACCATCACCGCGCGCGCGAGCACCCTCTACGTCCTCTACAAAGGCGCGGTCGACCCGACGCCGGACGTCAAATGGGGCGACGGCACCCCGGTGCGTGACATGGGCTTCGACAGCGAAACCTTCGGCTACGCCTGGGAAAAGTCCAGCACGGCGGACACCACCGACCACATCACCTATGAAAAAACCAACTACGGCAACCCCTTCGTACAAGTAAGCGGCGCAAACGACGGCGTAATCTCACAGACGCTCACCGGCCTTGTGCCCGGCACCACCTACTCCGTTTCGGTCTGGGCTGAGGTTTCCCACGGACGCCGCGCGACCCTCCGGATCCGCGACGGGATCCAAGACATAAGCAACTACACGGAAACCGGCAATGTGACCACAGGCGGTGTCTTCTTTGACAAAATTGGAAGCTACTATCAGCGCATCCGCTTCGACTACACAGTGCCCGAAGGCGTTACCGAAGCCGTACTTACCCTCGAAGCGGCGGCGGGCGCTGCGGGTACGCGCGTGAAGTTCGACGACGTCCGCATGGCGAAGGCCAAATTGGTTGAGCATCCGGGTTATCTGGTCTATGAAGACTTTGAAAACGTCGACGAAGGCCTGGGCGTGTTTGTCCACACAACGTACAACGAATACACGCATCTCTCGGAAACCCATCTGCCCTACACCAGCGACACGATCGGGGGCCGCTTCTCGATGAAGCTCGGCAACGCGCAGGTCAGAACCCTGCCGCAGACCGTGCGCTTTGCCCCGAACACCAAGTACATCGTGGAGTTTGACTACAAGCGAATGAGCGGCGCTCACACCTACGTCCTGCGCTCCGACAAGGCCACCGCGGCCGGCAGCCCGAAGGCCGTTCTGTCGCAGGGCAACCTGACGGCAACAACGGACACAAAGGTTAGCTTTGAGATTGAAACCGGTGACTTTGACGACTACTATCTCGCATTTAACACCAGCGGCACGTTGATTGTGGACAACTTCACGGTCAGAGAAAAAGACAAAGTGGTGATCACCTTTGACGCGGGCGGCGGAATGGGCACCATGGAAAACGGCGCTGTCGCGGAAGGCAGAGACTATGTGATTCCGAAGAACAGCTTCACCCGTGAAAACTACACGTTTGACGGCTGGCTGGCTTCCGGCGGTGCGACGGGCCTGTACGCCGACGAGGCGACGATTACAAACGTCCTCGCCCCCATCACCCTCACGGCGCAGTGGAAAGCCATCCCGCTGAAAACCGTGAAAATCTCCTTACCGGCCAATCTGGCGGTGAGGAGAGGCACAACCTATGATCTGTCGAAGGCTGTTGTGAAGGATCCCGTGGACGCGCTGGCGAACCTCAGTTACACGTCCACGAATCCCACAGTGGCCAGCGTGAACGCTCAGGGCGTCATCACGGCGCTGAGAACCGGCACCGTGGTCATCCTGGTAAAGGATACCCTGAGTGGCTGCACGGTTGCGGTCATGGTGACCGTTTCGTAAAAGTTTTGGTAGGCGCCCCCCGGTGGGGGGGCAGGTTAAAGAAAAGGGCACCCGCCGGGTTTTGAATCCCGGCTGGTGCTCTTCAGGTTGTCAAAGAATCGCACGCGCCTGATTTCTTGCGTCAGGCGAGCCGAAGAACCCCAGTCATGCTTTGTGCATGGCCGGGGTTCTTTGGCGCAAACTGTATACTGCAATGTGCCGCATAGCGCCAAACAGCGGCCAGACAAGCGGGTTGACGGCCGCGCAACGCAAAGTTTACATGTTTTTTCGCAAACGCAACAAAGAATCGATGGTGTTTCCTTGCGCGCAACGGTACAATATAACCACGAGAAAAAAGGAGTGGTACGTATGAGCCTTGGTAGCAATCTTGTTTTTTTGCGTAAAAAGAATGGCTTTACCCAAGAAGACCTGGCGGAAAAAATGGAGGTAACCCGGCAGACAGTTTCCAAATGGGAATCGGAGTCCGGATACCCCGAAATGGAAAAAATCCTTGCCCTCTGTGACCTGTTCGCCTGTGATATGGAAACACTGGTGCGGGGCAAGGTCGAAGACAGCGACGCCCACCAAACCTCCGATTATGACGCCCACATGAATCGCTTTACCCGATCGATCTGTTTGGGTGCGGCCGTCGCAATTTTTGGTGTCACTATGTTTTTGGCAGCCTTAGCCTTTGGGCTAAACGAGGCGATTGCCACGATGATCCTAATGGGTTTTATTGCCGTATCCGCTTCGTTTTTCATCACGGGCGGCATAGCCCACAGTACCTACATCAAAAAACATCCCTTTATCAAGCCTTTTTACAAAAAAGAAGAAATTGAGGCGTTTGATCGTAAATTCCCCATCTTGATTGCGACAGGTGCAGTGATTGTATTGTTGGGCGTGATCCTGCTTATCGGCTCAGATGCACTCGCACCAACCGCTGGTTTTTTTAAAGAGCGGTGGGAGGATTTGTTTGTCGCCGTGTTCATGTTGTTTGTAACCGTTGCGGCTCCTGTGTTTATTTACGCGGGGATCCAGAAATACAAATATGATTTGGACACCTACAACAAGGAAAACGCCCGGCATGAGGAGTCTACGGAGGAGAGCAAGAAAATTGAAAAATGGAGCGGGGTCATTATGATGACCGCCGTCATAGCCTTTCTGGTTCTGGGTTTCGTATTCCGTTTGTGGAACATCGGCTGGATCGTGTTTCCCGTGGGGGGCATTTTGTGTGGGATTGTGAGTTTAATCCTTAAAAAATAGCGTTATTCCCTCGTAATACGTCGTCCATCAAACGAAAACTATTGCCATCGAGTTCATAAAAAGGGCTATTAATTTTCTTTTCCCCCGCCTGCGGCGGGGGAATAATGTGATGATTTAAACGCAGTACCAGCTTACACCTCCGAATTCCGCACCGCATAGAGGGATTCCATTCTGTTGTAACAAGTGATACAATGCTTAAAAGCAAGAGTTTTGCTCTGCTCCTAAACAGAAATGGAGAAAAGTTTTGAATCGATCTCTTTTGAAGTATTTGTTCGCTTTGTTTCTTTTTGGTTCCAACGGAATCATTGCAAGCCAGATCACACTTTCAAGCTACGAAATTGTGTTTTTACGGACAATGATTGGAAGCGTTTTGTTGATTGCCTTGTTTTTACTATCAAAGCAAAAGGTGTCGTTTGTTCAAAACAAGCTTGATTTGCTGTTCGTAACGATATCAGGCATTGCCATGGGTACAAGCTGGATGTTTTTATATGAGGCATATAGCCAAACCGGCGTGAGCATTGCTTCTTTGACCTACTACTGTGGCCCGATCCTCGTGATGGTATTGGCACCTGTGATTTTTCGAGAAAAACTGACCTTTATAAAACTACTTAGCTTTTTTGCTGTTCTCTGCGGTATTTTTTTCGTCAACATTCAAGCTATGAGCGAAGGTGTAAATGGGTTTGGAATTTTCTGTGGAATCATGTCTGCTTTCATGTATTCCGCTATGGTCATATTTAATAAAAAATCTAAAAAGATTGTTGGAATGGAAAACGCCACAATACAGCTTGTTGTCAGCTTCCTCACCGTTGCTGTGTTCGCCGGGTTGAAAACAGGATTTGTTGTACAAGTTCCGCCCCAAGACTGGCTTTGGATTTTAGTCTTGGGCCTTGTGAACACAGGGGTTGGTTGCTACTTCTATTTTTCATCCATCGGCAAGTTGCCTGTACAAACGGTTGCCATTCTTGGGTATTTAGAACCTCTTTCAGCGGTTATGCTGTCGGTTTTCATATTGGGAGAAAAAATGTTGCCATTGCAAATACTCGGAGCCGTTTTTATTGTAGGCGGCATCTACGGGGAACGGTTTTCGAGAGCTCCCAAAAAGGTTCTAAGGGATAATGATCATCCGGGATTTCCATAGGAAAAAATCGTTGCCAAGCCATCCTCCAACACGTATAATGCTATTACTCCGGCAGCAAAGCCGCAGCAAAAAATGGCGTCGGTATTTCCATTGACCGCGCCGCCAACGCAAGGAGGACTGCCCCGTGTTTCCGCTGAAAAAATGTATTGCCGTTCACGACCTGTCCGGCATCGGCCGCTGCTCACTGACCGTTGTCATGCCGGTACTTGGCGCCATGGGCGTCACCTGTTACGTACTGCCGGCCGCCTATCTGTCCACCCATACAGGCTATCCAGGTTTTACGTTTCATGATATGACGAACGTTCTGCGCCCGGCCCTCTCGCATTGGAAATCGCTGGATGTGGACGTGGACGCCGTCTATAGCGGCTTTTTGGGTTCTGTCGAGCAAATGGACATCGTGGCCGAGTGCATTGAGACTTTCCGCCGTCCGGGCTTCCAGGCCATCGTCGATCCTGTGATGGGCGACCACGGCAAGCCCTATAAAACTTACACACCGGAGATGTGCGCACGGATGAAGTCGCTGATTGAGCACGCCGACATCATTACGCCAAACTTCACCGAGTGCTGCCTGCTGCTCGGAAAAGACTATGCCGACGTGCCCCGCGACGAGGATGGGGTCCGCGCTTGGCTCCGCGCGCTGTCGGGTGACGGCAAGCGCGCCGTGGTCATAACAGGTGTACGTCTGGCAACCCTGGGGGATGCGGTGGTCAGTTGCGCCTATCTCACCAAAGAAGGGGAGATAGGCTTTATCTCCTATCCGTTTTCGGGCGGAGAATACCACGGCACCGGCGATCTTTTCTCCAGTGTCCTGACCGGTTGTCTGCTTCAGGGCAACACCCTGTCCGATGCGGTGAGCCGCGCGGCGGGCTTTGTGCAGCTCTGCGCGGCGTACACCTTTGAAAAAAATACGTCCTTCCATGAGGGCGTCCACTTTGAGTCTCTTCTGGGGCACATTGTCGCGCCAATCCCGGGAAAGTAGACATGGCGCAATAATCGTATTTTGTTTTTCTCCCCTGGTGAGTGAAAAGAGTCAATCATTGAAACGGGCGACCAGAGGTCGCCCCCAGACTGTCAAAAAAGCCTTTTCTCGGGCAAGTGTTCAAAAAGCATCGGGGG
>CAYWWF010000044.1:0-2619 GCA_964461745.1 uncultured Oscillospiraceae bacterium
CCCCTTCATCGCAAACACGACCGCGCGCGGGTGTTCACTGGCCATCCGCCGGGCCGACTTGAGCAGTTCCGTAGGCTCAAAGCCTCTGGCTGTGTTGTATACGGTCATCCAGGCGTCCCGCCGGAACTTCAGATATAGGCTTACGTCGCGGGAAAAATCCGCCGGACGAAAATAAAAGTTTACGTCGTGTTTGGTTGGGTCATTTCGCCACCAATTCTGTCGGTTCAGCGTTGAATAGGCCCCCAGATGCGTGTTGTCGCCCATGAGGCGCACCTCGACGGGCGCTCCTCCATCATAGACAAGCTCGCCAATCGAGGCGTTATCCCAATGCGCAAGCTCCTGCATTCTCTCCAGCGGGAGCCCTAGACACTGTGTAAACAGCGTGCGGATGGCCATGCCGTGACTCACCATCGCGATGCGCCCATTTGGATGTTGCAGCGACAGCCGGGCCACCGTCTGTCGCATTCTGCGCGCGGTCTCCCGCATGCTTTCGCCTTCGGGCGCCTCAAATTCGGCGGCGTCACGCGCAAAGGTCTGGTAGCGTTTTTCGTCGCTGCGCATGATCTCACCCCAGGGGCGGTCTTCCCAGACCCCCAAGTGAATCTCACGCAGGCCCGGCTCGGCGCGGGCGGCGCGGCCATCCACCGTGGAAAGCGCCTGCGCCGTTGTGCGCGCGCGAAAGAGGTCGCTTGAATACACAGCGTCAAAAAACACATCGGCAAACCGATTCCGCAAAGTCTCGATTTGTCTGTGTCCGTTTTCTGTAATCAGGCTGTCGTATTGTCCATGCGCGCGCCGGTACAAATTGCCCTCCGCTTCCGCATGGCGCACTACCGTGATGCTTGTCATGGCTTCACCCAAATTGAGTTCCTCTAAAAACTGAGGTTTTTAGAGGAAAGGGAATAATGATGTTGCGAAGGCGAAATGAATCCGCCTTCACAACGATTGAATTACGAGGGGTTTGGGAGATACCCAATTAATAATTCGTCAGCCTGCGGCGGGGGAACTCACTATTTTATCACGCCAGAGCAGATCCCGTCAGCGTGGAAACCTTCTCCACGCCGTGCGTCTCACAATACGCGCGCAGTCCCTGGGCGACTTTCGGCGCACAAAGCGGATCGCGGAACATCGCCGAACCTACACCGACAGCCGTCGCTCCGGCCAACATGAGTTCGGCGGCGTCTTCTCCCGACTGCACACCGCCCATGCCAAGGATCGGAATCTTCACGGCGCGGCTGACTTCAAACACGCAACGCACCGCAATCGGCAACACCGCCGGGCCCGAAAGCCCGCCGATGTTCATTTTCAAGATGGGTTTACGGCTGTGAACGTCGATGCGCATACCACGTAACGTGTTGATCAGAGACAGCGCGTCCGCGCCCGCGGTCTCACAGGCCCTGGCAATCTCCGCGATGTCCGTCACATTCGGGGATAGCTTTACGATGACCGGTGTATCCCCGGCCACACGCCGGACGGCCTTCGTCACGGCGGCGGCCCCCTCGGCCGTCACGCCGAAGGCCAGCCCCCCCGCCTTGACATTCGGGCACGAGATGTTGACCTCCAACATCGCAAGGCCCGCTTCACAGAGCCTTGAAGCCAGTCGTTCGTAATCCTCCACAGTGTTACCTGAGATGTTGGCGATGATCACCGTATCTTGTTTTTGTAAAAAAGGCCACTCGTTCTGCAAAAACGCCTCGACACCAGGGTTTTGCAGCCCGACGCTGTTGAGCATACCGAGCGGCGTTTCGGCCACGCGCGGCGGCGGATTGCCCTCGCGGGGCTCTAAGGTCAGGCCCTTCGTGGTAAGACCACCGAGCCGGGATAAATCAAAGTACTGCCCGTATTCCCGGCCAAAGCCAAAGGTACCGGAAACCGTGACGATCGGGTTTTTGAGTGTGACACCGGCCAGCGAAACGGCCATATCGACCGACGGGACGCCATCTTTCTGCTTCTCACTCACGACCAGTCCACCTCCCTCGCGTCAAACACTGGGCCGTCCTGGCAGACGTGCGCGTAGTGGACAGCGTCACCGCGTTTGACGGCACAGGCGCAAACCAGGCAAGCGCCCAGGCCACAGGCCATGCGCTCCTCCATGCTCACCTCACAGGGCACACCCAGACTCTCGGCCACAGCGGCCACGGCCCTGAGCATAGGCCTCGGGCCGCAAGCCAGCACCCGCGCATAGGTCTTGGCCTCCAAACGTTGCCGCATCAGTCGGTCGACAAACGCGTGAACACCCAAACTGCCGTCATCCGAGCAGAGAAACACATTTGCACAAGCTTCCATCATGTTTGGCACCAAAAATGAGCGCGCGGCGTTGCGATACCCAAGTACCGCGTCGGCCTTGCCGCCGCAGCGGCGCGCGGCATAGAGCATCGGCGGCACGCCGAGCCCGCCACCCACAAGCAACGTGGACTCGTCCGGGTTGCAGGTAAAACCGCGTCCGAGCGGATAGAGCAAGTCCAGCACATCGCCGGGCCGGCGCTCCGATAGCCACAGGGTTCCGCTTCCTTTGACCTCAAAGATGAAGCGCAGCGCGGGCCCCTCGGCCCCCGGTACGGGCAGAGCGCCCGCCGTGGAAAACACCGCGTCCCCGGCGTCACAGAGACTGATCGGTCG
>CAYWWF010000044.1:2719-9295 GCA_964461745.1 uncultured Oscillospiraceae bacterium
GCACACCTCGTCAAAGGTGTTGCCCGGATAGGTCGACTGAATCGTAATGGTCACAAAGTCCGTGCTCACAGCCTCGCCGAAACTGACCGCCTGCCAAGGCTCGGGGGTCGTAAAGCCAGTGTCGTTCAGCGTGAAGGACTTGCGCACGCCTCCGGCCATCTCGACGTAGATGCTCTTGGCGCGTCCGCTGGCGGCGTAAGCGGTCGAGTCTTTGAGGTCTCCGTTGAGGAAAGACAAACCTGTGAGACTCACAAAATTGTCAAAGGTCAGCGTCAAGCTCGCGCCCACGCCACCGTCGCCGCCGTTTGAGCTCCAGGCCGTAAACGGGCGGTCGTCCAGCAAAGACTCGGGCCGGTAGGAAAATCCCTCGCGGCTGTCCAGATAGGAACTGGCGCTGACACCGCCGGGCATGGGGTAATCGGCGATTTCCATCAGCGTAATGAGTCGGCTCGAGAAAAAGGAACCTGTGCCCGGTTGCACAATGGCCGAATACTGCCCCGCAAACTCTTTCCCGCCGCGGCGCGGCAGAAAGAGGTTGTAAGAGATGGCCTGATGGCCGCCGGACTGGTTTTCCCGACGGAAGAAGTCAAAGAGCCATTCGGGTTCGCTGCCGCGGACCCAAATGAAATACCCGTCTTTTTCGTAGAGCTCGGCCGTGGGTTGAAACGCAGTAAACGGTTGCGCGGAAAGCCCCAGGCACTCTTTGAGCAGCGCGTCCATGTCCGCCTTCGGAATCACAAGGCCCTGATCGCTCTTGCCGAATCGCTTTTCGGGTTCAATGCGAGAGATGGCCATGTGCGCAAACTGTGTCAACATCAGCGGCGTCAGCACGTCGCCCTCCTGATAACCCGAGTAAAGCGACAGGGCGCAAAGCAACAAATCGTTGCTAGAAGACGCGGGCACCACCGTGGGCGGCGGCATAGATACCGCCGGACTCTTCACCGAGATGTCCCCATCGGACGGCGGGGGGGACGGCACTGTAGGCGTCGTAGACGGCGCCGTAGAAGTCTGCGGCACAGAAGGCGACAAATCCACCCAGTCGCTTGCGGGCGGCGGAGACAAAAGACCGTCAACCGAAGGTGGCTGCGGCGCGTCCGGGTCATTCGGATCCGGTGTCGGGTTCGGCTTCGCGGGGCGCAACAACAGAAAGACGAATACAAGAAGCAGAACCGCCGCCGCGGCTCCGCCCGAGGCAATCCAGAGCAGGCGCTTGTTCCGGGGCTTCTGCGGTGGCTCCTCGCCGAAATCATAGCCGTCGTAGTCCCCAGGCTGTCCCGTTTCCGGATAATCGTAGGCGTCCGAATTGTCAGCATCATAGGACACAGGTCGTCCATACGCGTCAAACGATGTGTCGAAGCCATCCGCCGGAACACCGGGCGCGTCAAAGGCTGTGTCCGCGTGTGATGTCTCGTCAAACACCGGGACAACTGGCTCGTCGCCATAGAGAGACGCAAACAGATCCGGCTCGGGGCCCTGGTCGTCCCGACCATGGGGCATGTGACCGCTCCCCTTTCGGGGATCGCGCGGCAAAGCCGACGCCCGGCAATGGACGCAATAGAGCGCGCTGTCCGGTATCGAACGTCCGCAAACTTTACAGATCATAGAGCCCGCTCCTCTCCCTCGGCAACGTGTCGGCCCCCGAGTTTTCTTCCATTCCGGGGGCACAGACCTTTGGGAACGCTTGCAAAGAGGCGCTCACCTCTTCAACGCGTCCCCTTATCTTGTATCAAAAATCGGGGTGCTTTACAAGTCTTTACATCTTGCTTTTCAGCTTCGTGATGTCAATCATCTCACAGTCGGACAGTTTCATACCACTCTCCAAGCAACGCAAGAGCGCGGCGGCGGTATCCATGGAAGTCAGGCAAGGGATGCTCCGCTCGACGGCCAGGCGGCGCAGACGCACGTCGTCCTGTTCGGGCTTGCGGCCATGAGAGGACGTACAGACGAGGTAGTCGATGAGTCCGCTCGAAATCAGCTCGGAGGTTGTGGGACTCTCCCCTCCAATTTTATGCACAACTTCGGCGTCCAATCCCTCTTTTTTGAGCGTTTTGGCAGTACCTTCTGTCGCGTAAATCGAAAAACCCAGGGCCGCAAAGCGGTTTGCGATGCCAACGCCTTCCTGTTTGTCCTGATCCCTGACGGTGATGAGTACGCGCCCTCGGCGCTTCATGTCCATCCCGGCCGCGACAAAACCCTTGAACAGCGCCTCGCCAAACGTAGGGGCCAAACCGAGCACTTCACCGGTGGACTTCATCTCCGGCCCGAGCTGCGTATCGACATCGGCCAGCTTTGAGAACGAGAACACCGGCACCTTGACGGCCACCATGTTCTGGTTCGGGTAAAGCCCTGTGCCGAAACCGAGCGTCGAGAGCCGCTCACCCAAAATGCAGCGGCAAGCCAACTCGACGACGGGTACGCCCGTGACCTTGCTGATGTACGGCACGGTACGCGAAGAGCGGGGGTTTACCTCAATGATGTAAATTTCGTCGTTGAAAAGCACGAATTGGATGTTGACCAAGCCGCGCACGTCGAGCGCCAGCGCGATTTTCCGTGTGTATTCCTCAATGCGCTCAATGTGGTGCGGCTCGAGTGTGATCGCCGGATAGACCGAGATTGAGTCACCCGAGTGGACGCCCGCGCGCTCTAAGTGCTCCATGATGCCGGGAATGAGCACGTCGATGCCGTCGCAGATCGCGTCGACTTCGAGCTCGCGGCCGCACATGTATTTGTCAACAAGAATCGGGTGCTCCTGGGTCACGCGGTTGATGATGCCCATGTACTCACGGATGTCGTCGTCGCTGTAGGCGATCTCCATGCCCTGGCCGCCGAGCACATAGGACGGGCGCACCAGCACGGGATAGCCGAGCCGACCGGCCACGTCGAGGGCTTCTTCGGTCGTATAGACCATGCCGCCGGCCGGACGCGGGATGTCACATTTGGTCAAGATATCATCAAACTTTTCGCGGTCTTCGGCGGCATCCACGCTCCATGGCGGTGTGCCGAGAATGTGAATCCCCGCGGCGGCCAAGCCACGCGTGAGCTTAATGGCGGTCTGTCCGCCAAACTGCACGATGACGCCCTCGGGCTTTTCGTTTTCCAAAATGTCCAGCGTGTCCTCGAGTGTCAGCGGCTCAAAGTAGAGCCGGTCGGAAGTGTCGGCGTCGGTGGACACGGTCTCGGGGTTGTTGTTGATGATGATGGCCTCATAGCCCGCGCGCTGGAGCGCCCAGACGCAGTGCACGGTGCCATAGTCAAACTCAATACCTTGGCCAATGCGGATCGGGCCCGCGCCGATGACGACGATTTTGGGCTTGTCCGACGGGATGGCCTCGTTTTCCTTGTCGTTGGTCGAGTAGAAGTACGGTGTCTTGGCCTCAAACTCACCGGCGCAGGTGTCGACCATCTTATAGACCGGCGGCAGATTGCGCGGAATCTCCTGCCCGGACAAACGGCGAATGACCGTATTCGTGTAGCCCATACGGCGCGCGGCTGTGTAGAGCCCGTCGGTGAGGCTTTCGCGCTGGAGGCGGCCCTCCATGTCCACGATGCGGCGCAGCGCGTTTAAGAACCAACGGTCGATCATGGTGCGCTGATAGAGCGTCTCGACGTCGATTAAGCGGCGGCGCATGAGCTCGGCGATGATGAAAAGCCGCTGGTCTGTGTTGCGCATGAGCTCTTTCAAAAGGTCCTCGTCGGGAATTTTGGCGATGGCCGGATAGACGAAGCAGTCCACACCGAGTTCCGCCGAGCGCACGGCTTTGAGCAGCGCGGCCTCAAACGAGGAGCCCAGCGCCATAACTTCGCCGGTGGCCTTCATCTGTGTGCCAAGCTTGCGGTCGGCATAGACGAATTTGTCAAACGGGAAACGCGGGAATTTGACGACGACATAGTCAATCGCGGGTTCAAAGCAGGCCATGGTCACCTGGGTCACACGGTTCGGGATTTCGTCCAGCCCGTAACCCACGGCGATTTTCGAGGCCACGCGCGCAATCGGGAAGCCTGTGGCCTTCGAGGCCAGCGCCGACGAGCGCGACAGGCGCGGGTTTACCTCAATGACCGCGTACTCCATGCTCTCGGGATGCAGCGCAAACTGCACGTTGCATCCACCCTCGATGTCCAGCGCTGTGATGATGTTCACCGCCGCCGCGTGTAGCATCGCGTTCTCGGGCTCGTTCATCGTCTGCGCGGGCGCGACGACAATGGAGTCGCCGGTGTGTACGCCGACGGGGTCGATGTTTTCCATCGAGCAAATCGTGATGACGTTGCCCTTGTGGTCGCGCATGACTTCGTATTCAATCTCTTTCCAACCCGAGATGTTCTTTTCAATCAGCACCTGGCCGACGCGCGAAGCGTGCAAACCACCCTCGGTGATCCGGCGCAACGTCAGTTCATCGCCGGCGCGGCCGCCGCCGCTGCCACCGAGCGTGTAGGCCGGGCGGACAATCAGCGGATAGCCGACGAGTTTGGCAAACGCGACGGCGTCCTCGACGTTTTCAACCACCACCGAGTCGATGATCGGCTCGCCGATGCGTGTCATCATATCTTTAAAGCTCTGGCGGTCTTCGGCGTCACGGATGCTCTGCGGCTTGCAGCCGAGCAGCACAATGTTGTGCTCCTGAAGGAAGCCTTCCTCGTGGAGCTCCATGGCCAGGTTCAGGCCCGTCTGCCCGCCAAGCGTCGGCAAAATGGAATCCGGGCGCTCTTTGAGAATAATCGTGCGAACGGATTCCAGCGTCAGCGGTTCGATGTAGATATGGTCGGCCATGGCAGAGTCGGTCATGATGGTGGCGGGGTTTGAGTTGATGAGCACGACCTCATAGCCCTCTTCTTTGAGGGCGCGGCAGGCCTGCGTACCCGCGTAGTCAAATTCGGCGGCCTGTCCGATGACAATCGGCCCGGAACCAATGACCAAGACTTTCTTGATATCTTCACGACGCGGCATGTCCTATTCCCCCTTCTTTCCGGCCAAAACGCGCTGAAAAAAGGCCGAGACGATGTCGCCGCCCGTAACCGGGCCCAGCGCTACCGGTGTGTGATATGAGCCAAACACAGGGGTCTTTTTCCAGGCAAGCCCCTCGATTGTGTTGTCGTTTCCATTGCGCAGGATGATTTCGCAGACGTTTGTATCTATATCTTCCTCACACACAACGTGGTCGTGTGTCT
Organism: uncultured Oscillospiraceae bacterium; assembly: GCA_964461745.1. Lineage (GTDB taxonomy): Bacteria > Bacillota > Clostridia > Oscillospirales > UBA929 > JAVBPF01. The sequence goes on from CAYWWF010000044.1 coordinate 7,883, forward strand.
GCCGTGTGATCGCGGTATGACCGGCGCTTTCGTGTCGAACCGGTTGGTTGGCACCCCAGTGGCCCAGCTGCATTTTGGTGTTGCGCATCCCTTGCGCCAGCGTCAGATACATAAATCCGAGCCCGAGTCCGAGCACCGGGAGACCGGAGTCCATCACCGCGCGCAGCTTCTCCGTAAAGACACCTTCCGCCGGAAGCCCCGGCCCGTTTGGCAGAAGCAGTCCGTCGAAATGACCCTCCACTACAGTTTCGAGCACCGAGGCAGGCGGCAACAGCGTAATTTCAACGCCAAGTCCGGCGAGCACGCGGGAAATCATACGAGAAGAGCCAAAGTCGCAAACGGCCACACGGGCCACCGGCGGCTCACTGAGCGTCAGGGTTTGTGCCTCATTGACCGCCGCAGGATAATCCGCGGGCACCGAAAACGCCTTGACTTGCGTAAGCAGCGCGTCCCAGCCTTCAAAGCCCGGTGTGGTGCAGATGGCGGCGTTTTGCGGACCGCTGCGGCGCAAATGACGCAGCAATTGACGGGTATCCAAGCCCGAGATACTCGGGGTCAGGTTGCGTTTCAGGAAGAAGTCCAAGGTTTCTACCGAGCGCCAGTTGGACGGCGTCAGACAGACGTCCCGCGCAATCAGTCCCCGGGCAAACACCTTGCCCTTTTCGCAATCTTCCGTATTGACGCCGTAGTTGCCGATGGACGGATAGGTCATCAGCAAAATGCGTCCGGCGCTGGCCGGATCGGTCAGCAGCGCCATGTAGTCGGCCATCCCGGTGAACGGACGAAGCTCTCCGATCGTAACACCCGGCGCGCCGACGGCCTCCCCATCCCACCGGGTACCGTCTTCCAGCATAAGTACCGCTTTGGACACCAAAACCCCACCTTTCTTACATATACGGGCGCAACCGAAACACGCCCAATCACAAACTTGAGTTGAAAGCCAACAAAACAAAACGTGCGGTCTGCCAGACGAACGTGAGTCCAATCTGTCGAAATCCGTCTGTTGTGGTCAATTCGGCGTTACATACATTGAATGTAGATGGCCAATTCCGAGGCCATGCGCTGCACTTCTTCACGGGCGCGGTGCGCAAAATTATCGGGGTCGTTCTTCTTTTTCCATGCACACAAAATGGCGCGGGAGGAGTTTACAATCGCGCCGCGGCCCAATTTGTCAAACGCAAGCGCGCAGTCCACCGCGCCGCCGCCCTGCGCACCGTAACCCGGCACGAGGAAAAACGCCTCGGGGTAGTCGCGGCGCAGCGCGGTCATCTCTCTGGGCTGTGTCGCCCCCACGACCATGCCCACGCTCGAGTAGCCATACGTACCGATGTGTGGCTTGCCCCACTGGCAACAAAGCTCGGCCACTGTTTCGTAGAGCGGTCGATCGGGCGTCATCAGCAGTTGCAGCTCCGA
>CAYWWF010000044.1:9395-11876 GCA_964461745.1 uncultured Oscillospiraceae bacterium
ATTATATCACAACAGCACCGTTGTCCACAAGCATTTTTCCGGCCACAAAAACATTTTTTATTTGTCCGCGCAGCGGCACCCCGTCAAACGGGGTGTTGCGGGACTTCGAGTGCATCTGCTCTGCGCGCGGCACAACCGAGGCGTCCGGGTCAAAGACCACAAGATCCGCCGCCTCGCCTGCCGCCAGCCGCCCCGCGGGCACGCCCAAAAGCTGCGCCGGACGGGTACTCAGGCGCGCAAGTAATTCAGGCAGAGTCAGCCTCCCTGTATGATAGAGCGCCGTGAGCGACGCGCTCAGCAGCGTCTCCAGACCAATCACGCCGTTGGGCGCGTCGTCAAACGCGCGCAATTTTTCAGCGGGCGCGTGGGGCGCGTGATCGGTCGTGATGATGTCGATGGTGCCATCATAGAGGGCTTCCAAAACGCTCTCTCTGTCCTCCGCCGTAGAAAGCGGCGGGTTCATCTTCGCGTTCGTGCCCACGCGGGCGATCTCGTCCTGTGTAAACCAAAAATAGTGCGGACAAGTCTCGCAAGTGACCGGAAGCCCATCACGCTTCGCCTCGCGCACAAGCGCAAGGGAGGCCTTCCGGCTCAGATGCGCCAGATGTACGGGCGCGCCGGTCTCGCGGCACAGCTCAATGTCGCGCTGCACCTGCTCGGTCTCCGGCTCGCAGTGGTCGATGAACAACAGACCGCAGGCATGGGCCAGCCGCAGCGCCTCCGTCATCAGCGCCCGATCGTTTACCGGACGGCCATCGTCAGATACAGCCATGATCCCGGCCTTTTTCAGCGCCGCAAAGTCGGACAGCGCCTGCCCCATCTGCCCCTGTGTAACCGCCGCGACGGGATAGACATGGCAACGGGCACGGGAGATCGCCTCGCTCAGCTCTCTGTATGTATCCAAACTGTCCAGTGCCGGGCGGGTGTTCGGCATACAGGCAAGGGAGGTCACACCCCCGGCCACAGCCGCGCGCGTTCCCGAGTCTATGTCCTCTTTGTGGGTGTCTCCGGGCTCACGCAAATGGACATGCAAGTCCACAAGCCCCGGGGCCACCACAAGACCTGAGGCGTCGATTCGCCGTTCCTCGGCACAAGGCGTCTCCCCTTCACCGGGGGGCACAATGGCCGCGATCTTGCCGTTTTTAATCCACACGTCGGCCACTTGATTGTACCCGGAGGCCGGATCAATGACCCGACCTCCCAAAATTTTTATGTTCATCTTTCATCACTCAGCAGGTTGACGACCAGTCCCGTCGGCAGCTTCGGGTAAAAGTAGGTCGACTTCTGCGGCATACGCTCGCCATGCGACGAGACGGCTCCAATGCTGGCGACCGGCGTGGAGGCCAGCAAAAACGCACACTGAAACGCCCCGGTCACAACGCCCTCGACCGCTTCCGTCAGCGAGCGCGTGTATATCAGGTTCTTCTGCCCGGCCATGTTCTCCCGGTCGATGCCAAACAGCGGCTCTAAAATCAAGGAGTGCAGCAGCGACACATCCAGTTGGCAGTAAGCCTCACTTTTTTGCGGCAGACGGGCCGCCACAGCCTTCGGGTCGCGCGGCTTTACCGTAAAGAGACGGTCGCCCGTAAAGAAGGCGACGGTGCCGGGCTTCACTTGGAACGCGGACATCCAGGCCGTACCGTCGTCGGCGGCCCCCACGGAAGCACCGCGGCCCCGACGCAGCTCGGGCGGAAGGGAAAAAGCTTGCTCGGTGACTTCAAACTGCGCCTCCAGTGCGCTGATTGTCTTTTGTACGTCATAATCCGGAAGCTCACGCAAGAGTCTGTGCGTCGGCCAGACGACCAGGCCCGGATGGCCGAGATCCACAAGCATCATGAGTACATAACGCGCCGGGTCGTTTTCCGGCAGCCCGCCGGGTGCGGCCATGCGCTCTTCACGGTACGCCAGCGCCGTTTCATAGCGGTGGTGACCGTCGGCGATCAAAATGACCTTGCTTGATAGCGCCTTTGTCAGCGCCTCCATTTGCGCAGGATCGGAGAGCAGCCAAAGGCTGTGGGTAAGGCCATCGGGTGTCGTGAAGTGTTCGGCGGGCGCTTGGTCCATCACAGCGCGTAACAGCGTTTCGGCGTCCCGCTCTTTGTCGTCGTATAGCCCGTAAATGGGGCTTACATTCGCGCCGGTGGCCCGCAGCAGGTTTAAGCGATCGGACTTGTCACGCGACAGCGTCTCCTCATGCGGCAACACAATGCCATCTTTGAAATCCTCGACGCGCACACGCGCAAAAAAGCCGTGTACGGCGTCGGGACGACCTTCGTTCAAAAACGAGACGCGGTAGATGTAGTAGGCCGGGGTGTCGTCGCGGCGCAACACGCCGTTTTGCATCCAGGCGTTCAGCGTATCGGCGGCGCGGCGGTAACAGTCCTCGCCGAGCGGCCGCTCCACGCGAATGATGTTGTTTGGATTTCTTTTTTCCATTTCGCTCTGGTCTTTGGCCGAGATGATGTCATACGGTGGGCAGAC
>CAYWWF010000045.1:0-7811 GCA_964461745.1 uncultured Oscillospiraceae bacterium
TTTCCGTAACAGTGGTTTTTTATTTCCACTGTCTACTTTAAGGGGAGCATATCAGCGCAGGCGGGGAAGAACTGCTTTACACTAAGTTGCGGAACTGCTCGGCGTTGTCGGCAAAGACTTTGACGATGTTCGGGTCGAACTGCTTCCCCGAGCCGTCGAGCACGATTTGCAACGCTTCATCGTGCGACATGGCCGGCTTGTAAACGCGGGTGCTCGTAAGGGCGTCGTAGACGTCGATGATAGCCACAATGCGCGCCGAAAGCGGAATGCCCGTCTCTTTGAGGCGGTCGGGATAACCCAAACCGTCCCAGCGTTCATGGTGGTAGCGGCAGATATCACGGCAATGCCGTAGGTAGACCGAGTCGTCGTTTTCGAGCATGGAGTCGATGATGTCACTGCCAATCGTCGTGTGCGTCTGGATCACAAGGAACTCCTCGGGTGTCAGACGGCCCGGTTTGAGCAAAATCGCGTCGGAAATGCCGATTTTGCCGACATCGTGCAGCGGCGTGGCCTTGATCATGACTTCAAAGTCGTTTTCAATCAGTTCGGAACAGTAGCGCGGGTCTTTGAGCAGATGGTGAATCAGCGCGTCGGAAAACACACGCGTCCGGCGAACGTGCTGGCCCGACTCCAGGTTGCGGTACTCAATGATCGAGGCCATGGTTTCCAGCATGTTCTCTTTGGTGCGTGTAAGCTCCTGTACCTTTTCGTCCACAAGCTGTTCGAGCGAATCCCGGTACGATTTCAGCGCAATGTGATTGCGCACACGCGCGCAGACCACGTCCACATTGAACGGCTTGGAGATATAATCCACAGCACCCGCGGCCAGCCCCTTGGTTTCGTTGACTCTGGCCTCCGCCGCCGTTATAAAGATGACGGGAATACGCGCGGTGTGTACGCTGGACTGCATGACAGACAGCACTTCATACCCGTCCATCTCCGGCATCATGATGTCAAGCAGCACCATGGCTGGCAACTGTCTGGCGTTGTAAAGATAGTCAATGGCCGCCATGCCGCTTTCCACACAAACCACGTCAAACTCAGGCGTCAAAATTTCGAAAAGGATCAGCCGATTGATTTCAACATCGTCAACCACCAGTATTTGCACCTTGCTCATATCCTTACCCCCAAGCGCTCAATAGTTGTTGTATGCATTCGTGCGTTTTTTCAATGACTCCGAGCGCCTTTTCAAGTTCCTGCTCCAAGTCTTCCTGGGCTTTGCCGGTCAAAATCATGTTTTCAAGAACAACCACGCGTTCATAGGCCTCATGCAGAGAGAGATTGGCCAGCACCCCTTTGAGCGAGTGTACGCTGGCTCTGGCTTTTTCCCGGTCTCCCGAAAGGATATCCCGTTTCACATCGCTGACCAAATCATTTTGTAAATAACTTTTCAGCAGTTTTACATAGAGTTTTTGATTGCCGCGCAGCCGTTGCAGGACTTCCTCCACCAAGATGTACGGCGAAAGCGCCGCAGAATCCAAAGTTTTCGCCTCCGTTTCGCCCATGGAAACCGCCTCCCTATCTGTCTGATCTAACTTGCGAGGTCGTTTGCGCAGAAGGTAATTCGTCAGTTTTTCGAACAAAAGATGTTCGTCGATGGGTTTGGCCAAGTGGTCGTTCATCCCGCTTTGCAAGCATTTTTCGATGTCTTCCCGAAATACGTTGGCCGTCATGGCCACGATGGGTACGGTTTTGGCCTCCGGCAAATCCATCGCGCGGATGCGTCGCGTCGCCTCAAATCCGTCCATGACCGGCATCTGAATGTCCATCAAGATGAGCTGATACTTCTGCGGATGGGCAGCAAATGTTTCCACGGCCAACGCGCCGTTTTCCACAAAATCAAGCCCCACATGGGTGTCTTCGAGCAAGGTGCCGATGATCTCCTGGTTGATGGGTACATCTTCAACCAAGAGAATGTTGAGACCCGTCAAATCCACTTGTGGCCGTTTGCTGTTCTTGGCCCGTTTATCCGGCGCTTCGCCAAAGGTCTCAAGCATGGCATCAACCAGCGCCGAGGGGAACAATGGCTTGGGCACAAAACGCTGGATACCGGCCGCGCGTGCCTCTTCTTCCATTTCACTCCACTGTGCGGCGGAAATCATGATGACGACCACGCCGCTGCCGACGCGTTCACGGATGGCCCCGGCCGTCTCGATGCCGTCCATGCCGGGCATCTGCCAATCCACAAATACGGCGTCAAACGGCCGATCCATGGCCAAAGCCTCCTGCAAAACGGCCAAAGCGGCCACGCCGTTCTCCGCCGCCACAGCGGCAATGCCAAGGCTCTGCATGATTTGCAGGAAATACAACCGAGTTTCTTCGGCGTCGTCGACGACCAAAACTCGCATCTTTTTCAAGTCTGGGTTTTGTATCAGCGCGGATTTTTCTTGGTTTTCAGCGAGAGGGAAACGAACCTCGAATGAAAACCGACTGCCGCGACCGAGTTCCGACTCAACCCAGATCTTCCCGCCCATAAGCTCCACGATGTGCTTACAGATGGAAAGTCCGAGTCCGCTGCCGCCGAATTGCCGGGCGATGCCACCGTCGGCCTGCTCAAACGAGGAGAACAGGCGACCCTGGACTTCGGGGGCAATGCCGATGCCGTTGTCCGTCACGGAGAAACGCAACGTACACGCGTCGATCTCCAACTGTGCAAGATCCACATCCAATCGGATGATGCCCTCCGTCGCCGTGAATTTTACGGCGTTGGCCAGCAGGTTCGTAACGACCTGCGTCAGCCGGAAATCGTCGCCCACCAGATTGTATGGCACATCGAGTCCAATCTTGACCTGCAAATCCTGATGCTTTTCATCGGACTTGACGGATATGACGTTGTAGACGTCCATGAGCATCTTCTCGAGGTTGAAGGGTTCGGCGTTTAGCACCAGTTTGTTGACCTCAATCTTGGACATATCCAAAATGTCGTTGATAATTCCAAGCAAATGGCGCGAGGAATCGTCAATTTTAGAGAGGCAGTAAGAAATCTTTTCTAAGTCTTTCGACTGGCTTGCAATGTTGGTCATGCCGATGATGGCGTTCATTGGTGTGCGGATCTCGTGGCTCATGCGCGAAAGGAATTCGCTCTTGGCAGCGTTTGCCTTTTTTGCACTCTCCATGGCCTTTTCGAGTTCCTTTTGCATCCGGGCGGTCTTGGTGATGTCGTTGCCCACGCCGATGATGCCGATGGCGTTGCCCCCTTCGTCGAGCAGCACGGAGGTAAAGCAGTTGTAGCAAACGTCGCCCATCTCTAAAACCCAGTGTTGCGGCCCCTCGTCGAAGGTCTGCAATGTGTATTTCACGACATCGGGCAGTTTGTCTGTAAACATCGCGGCCGGCTCTCCGATGAGCGCATCCACCGCCAGAGGTAAATCTTCGCAGCCAAGCCCCTCGAACATCGTAAAGCGTCCATCCATGTCCAGCGACCAGAGGATGCCCGGAAAGTTTTTCATGACAGCCTGCAATTTCGCGAGGGCCTCGGCGCGCTGCATTTCCGTCATTTTTCGACTGGTGATGTTGTCAAACACACCTAAGATCGAGACAATCTGATTGTTTTGGTCCAAAATCGGCGTCTTGATCAAATGAACCCAGGCCATTTGCCCCATGAGAACAGCCTGGCGCTCCTCATCGATGAGATCGATGACACCATTGATGATCTTTCGATCCTCAATCTCAAACTTTCGCGCCAACTCCGGCGGATGCAAGTCATAATCCGAATAACCCGTCACATCGGTGATGGGTTTATTGAGTCCATGAATGAACTGCCGGTTGGCGCCGGCGTACTTGAGCGTCGTGTCTTTCCAGAAAATCGACACCTGAACGCTGTCTAAAACGGTGCGCAAGGTGTTCTGCGTAATCTCCAACTGGCGGGTTTTGTGGAAGCGGTCCATGGCGGATGAGAAGATACTCGCTACGGGCTGCATAAACTGGATGTCCTGCTGAAGCCAGGGCGGCGGTCTGTCCGATACGCTTAGCAGCAGTACGCCCCAGAATTTGTCTCGAATGACAATCGGCACCTGCAAAAGCCCCGTGAGGTTGAGGGCCCCCACCTCAGAAAACTCCGAATACTTTCGCGCCAACTCCTTGGGCTGCAAAACTCTGCCCTGTGGCCATTCATCCACACGGAACCACTCACTGCCATACGAAAGCCGCGGCAGCTCATGTTTCAATGACGGCGTTCCCGGCCTGTTCCAAGAGAATATCGCCGAGAGCGCATGGCAAAACTCATCGTTTTGATAGATGGCGACCGCGTCAGCGTCCATGAACGCGCCCAATGTTTTGAGCGCCTCCGGACAGGCATTGTCCCAATCGTCTGTGGAAGAAAAGAGCTGCAAGACGCTCGAGGTGCACCGCTGTTGCTCAAGCTGTTTCTCCAGCATCTGTGTGGCTTTGCGAATGTCGGTGATGTCCACGGCTTGCTGCATGTGCACGGTGGAGCCATCGGTCCACTCAATCAAGGAATCTGTATAGTGAAAGTATCTTTGTTTCTCCGGAAAATAATCCTCCCAAACCACATATTTTTCGCCCTTTTGAAACTGATCCTTCAAAAGAGTACCCGGACAACGGCCCGAGGCACCGGGTTTGAGCACTTCTTCACAGGTTTTCCCAACGACGGAAGCGTCTAAGTCGTACATCTCCAGCATTTTTCGGTTCATGAACATGATTTCGCCGGTGTCGGGGTCGGAGACGTGGATGCATGAGTCGAGATTGTCAAACATGATGTTCATGCGAAAGGCGTTGCGTCGAACCTGTTCATGGAGTTTGGAGGTTTTGTTTTTCGTATAATAAATCACCAAGACGGTTCCGATTCCGAAGAGCGACAAAAGCAGCAGCAGGGTTGGAAGCGCCAACAGATAGGGACTCACAGACGAAACATACATACCGATGCCGTAGGCGTTGCCGAGAACCCGCAAGCGCCCGAAGGTTCCCATCAGGCCCCGGCCTTCCGCGTCCACCGTGTTGAAGGTGGAACGGTCGTTTCGCGTAACGGCATGGGGCGTGCTGTCTTCCCCACTCCTCACAATCGGAACCGAAGGCATCGATAAACTTTCACCGTCGCGCAGAGCGGCGAGACTCAAGAGCTCGTCTTGCGTCTCCCGATACAACACAAACGTTATGGAACCCACGCCAGGATAGAAAGAACTTACGGTAGGATCATAACCCTCCAGGCAAAACGCGAAGCCCTTCTGCAACGCGTCTTGGGTGACGGATCCCGTATAGTAGTGTAAATAGGTCTCTATTTCCTCGCATTTGACCTGGATTTCATTGTCGAAAAAATACTGATACTGCCCTGCGGTGTATTGCGTGATGAAGTTCAAAGCGGCCACGACGATGACGGCAAAAAACAGAATGACCAGCAAAATGACAACTCTACCGGGTTTTTTCGCCTTCGTTTTACGGGACACGTCGCAGCCTCCTTTCAACGTGATGTCAGGACGTCAGGTCTTATCGGAATAGATCTAAAAACCGCTCCCATATGCCTTTCGTTTTTTCAGGCTCCGGCGCTGCGCGTGTTGGTTCCTCGGGAAGTTTTATGGCGCTCGCGCGAATCACAAACGAGACAGAACGAACGTCGGCGCGCCCCGTAACAAACGAGACAGCCGTCTGATCATGGCTCCCACCGAGGAAGCTAAGCTGCGACTGCATCTGCCTTAGCCCCGAAAAGAGCGCATTCTGCCCATCATTCATGCTATCGTATCCATCGACCCAAGAATTGAGGCCTGAGACAAGATTTTCTGTTCCCAAAGCAAATTTTGAAAGACCATCCATCAGCGACTTGGACGCAGACGGCAACGCGGCCGCCTTTTGTTGCATCTGCCCAGCTCCACTGGCCAGCGCGTCCACACCGCCGGACAGCAAAGAAAAGCTGCCATCCAACTGACCCAAGCCGTCACTGAGACCCTTAACGCCCTCTTTGAGCTGGGCGAAAGAGCCCTGTATCTCCTCGCCCTGCGCCTGCAACGCGCCAGCCACGGTGTTGAGTTGAGCCAGCAAGGCCAAGCGTTCGGAAACAGAAAGGCTCGTGTTTTTCTGAATGGAATCCGATAGCGCGAGCATCGCGTCCGCAACAGCGGAGTTTTCGGTGGGGTTATCAAACGCAGACAAGGCCTCCGACAACGCGCGCGCACCCTGGCTGAGCTGGCCCAGGCCCTGTTTGGTCTGCTTCATTCCACTTTGCAGCTCAGGCAGGTTTTGCGTCAGTGTCCCGAGGCCGCCAACAAGCTGGTTTACCCCGTCGGTGTATTGCTTCCAGCCCGACGTAAGCGGCGTGACCCCGCGCGCAAGCTCCGCGCCGCCGTCCGACAGCGCTCTGGCACCACTGAGAAGCTGGTCGGAGGCGTCGGAAAGCGCCGTTATACCCTCATCCAATTCATCAAAGCGCGTGGTCAGGTCGCCAAGGCCCAGCATACGATCCATCTGGAATTCCACCAGCGTGGCCGAGATGGCCTCCATCTCAAAGTTCGAAGCCGTCCCCTCTATGACAAAGGTGGCCTCGTCGCCGGGCAGAACCGTATACGCCAGCGTTCGGGTTTTTCCGGCCAGCACCTCAGACGCGCCTGTGGCGCTCATCAGCGCAAAGCGCTCCACGTCCAGGGGCACCTGGAGCTGCATCATGCTCTTTTCCTTCCAGTAGGCTTCGGCCTGCGGATTGCCACTGACATGAATTTCGATCGCAAGCTTGCCAGACGCGCCCGCGAGCGTGTCTGCGCCAACCGTTTGGCCATCGAGCGTATAGCGGATGTCAAACAGGAACGGCAACTGCGCGTCGTTCAGACTGCCTTGCAGGAAAAAGTTTTCCCGGGAAACTTCGAACGGCAGCACCAAAGCCCCGTCCTTTTGTGCCGTCGGCGTCGTATCGGTGAGGTTGGTCACCTGCGCATAGGCCGGGGGTAGGACATAGTAGCCCGGCGTAAGCACCGAAAAATGCTCCACAACTTGAACCGACTGCACAGCCCCGTCAGAGGAAAGATTCACAAACACCGTCTCATCGCGGTCGGACAGACCGGCCTGCGCGTCCGGCACATCACCAAGGGTTACCGGCGCCACCTCGGCTAAGGCGGAAGCGGAAAACAACACAAACAACGAAAGCGACAACACCGCTAAGGAGATCAGCTTTCTTTTCATACCGCTCGATCCTCGCCTTTCTTCTTTTTAAAGAACCGATCAAACAACACAAGCAGTTGCGGCAACAAAACAAACACCAAGAGACCCGACAAAAACGCGCCACGGCCAATCAACAGCCCCATTTCGCTGACTGAGGGGGTCTGAGAGATCGTGTAGAGACAGATACCGGCCGTGCCCAAAATCAAAAACGAGGTCAAAATTGAACCGTAGCTCTGTTCGATGGCCGAAAGCATCGCCTCCATGACCCCTTGCTTTCGTCGGGCGTTCATATATTTGTCGGTCAGCAGCGTGGCGTAGTCGATGGTGGCGCCAAGCTGCACGGAACTTACAATCATATAGCCGATGAACATCAGCGACGTACCCGTGAAGTAGGGGATCCCCATATTGATGAAGATCGCCAGTTCAATCACAACGGTGAGAATCACCGGTAGCATCGCCGAGCGGAACGTGATCAAAAGGATCAACAGCACCGCGCCGATGGAAATGAAGTTCACAATCGGATAGTCGACGTCCACCATCTCACGTACTTCCGACACCGTCGTAATCATACCGGCCAAATGCAGTTCGGGATAATACGCAGAGACGGTTTGGCGCAAGTCCTCGGCGACGGCGAAGGTCTCCGCGCTCTCTCCGGTCACGTTCAGCACCAAGATATAACGCGTATAGCGCTCGGACACAAAGTTTTTCAT
>CAYWWF010000045.1:7911-11780 GCA_964461745.1 uncultured Oscillospiraceae bacterium
TCACGTTCAGCACCAAGATATAACGCGTATAGCGCTCGGACACAAAGTTTTTCATTACACTCTCGGGCACCATCGACCGCGGCAAGGCGGGATCCACGAGTGTCACCAAGGTTTGCACGGACTTCATATAGGGTTTCTCTTGCAGCGCGCGGGCCAAGGCGACCTCCTGAGGAATGTTCCCCTGCGGCACCATCAAGATCACGGGGTTAAATGCGCCGAACTTCTGCGCCATTTTTTCTTCGGCCAAGGCAAGCGGCGTGCCCCCACCCGTGGAGATTCCAGATTCGCCGTATTTGAAGTCGTTGTTGCGCTGGGCCAAATACATCGGCACAAGAAACAAAAGCGCCAGCGGCAACACGACAAAACGGACCTTTAAAACCACCTTGCCGAACCCACGGAAGCGCGGCAAGAACGAGCGGTGTTTCCATTTGTCGAGCCACTTGTGCGTGTAAAGAATCAGCGTCGGCAAGATGAACATGACCGAGAAGAAGCTCATGAGGATGCCCTTGACAAGCACACGGCCCATGTCGGGCCCGATGCCGTACCGCATAAACATCAGCGCCGCGAAACCCGCGACCGTTGTCATGCAGCTTGAGGCAATGGCCTTCATCGAGCCGCCAAGCGCCTTTTGTACGGCCTTTTCGGTGGAGTGCCCCTTTTCCCGCTCCTGCGCAATGCGGTGAAACAGGAACAGCGAATAGTCCATCGAAACCGCCATCTGTAGGATGGACTCTGTCGAGCGCGTGATATAGGATACCTGCGGAAAGACAATGTCCGTACCAAGGTTTATCAACACGGCCACACCGATGACCAGCATGAACAGCACTGGTTCAAGCCAAGAGTGGGTCGCGAAAATCAACAAGACAATCACAATTAAGACGGCGATGCCGCCGATGGTCGTCACTTCTCGGCTTGTCGTCTCGCGGACGGTCTTTGACGACACGGCGTCGCCGGTCAGAACGATGTCGGGGGACAGCGCCTGAATCGCGTCGAGCGCTTCCATCGTCACGGCGTTGTATCCGTTCTGATAAAAGTCGATTTGCAGACAGGCGTCCCCGTCCTTATAGTAGCTTTCCAGCAAATCGGGATCAAAGGCGGAAAGCGGCTGCCTCACATCCACCAAGTCATCCAAGAACAAAACGCCGCGCACACCCGGGATGTTCAGGATTTTCTGTTTGATTTCGATGGCCCGGGGGATACTCACCTGTTCGATCAGCACGCGCGCCGTGGTCGAAAAGCCAAACTCCTTCTCCATGAGCCGCATGGCTGTCTTGGTTTCGACATTCTCCGGCAAATACGAGGCCAGATCGTAGTTTACGCTGACAAACGGAAGAATGATGAGACTCAACACCAGTAACACGCCCAAAATCATGAGCACAAGTTTTTTGTGCCCGATGATCCAGTGGGCCAGCCTATCCATCATGATGCCTTTCCCTCCGATCCTTCCGCCGCGCGTGAGCGCCGTGCAAACAAAAGCGTATTGACGGCGATGGCAATGACAACACCAACAAAGGTTTCTCCGAGCCGGTCGACGATATACAGGTACTTGGACGCTGCCGGATTTCCAATCATGACCGCCAAAATGACAACGCCGCAAATCGAACAGGAGTCTTTCTTCTTCAGCAAATTGCAAATGACAAAACCCACCACGATGCCCAAGGAAATGAAGAGGATCTTCCAGAACGGCGCGGGAAAGTAGTCGAGCAGACTCACAAACGCCACACCCACAACGCCGCCAATCCCGGTACCGACCAAACGGTTTCGCCCGGAGACAAGGGACTTTTCCGCCGTCTCCTGCATACAGATGATCGCCGCGATGCAAGCAAACAAAGGCGGCTGCTCAAACTGGACAAGCTCAGCCAGTGCGACACACAGTCCCACCGCAACGGCCGTTTTTATGGTTCGAAGCCCCAGGCCGGAAATTTTCATACCAAAAGTTCCCACCTCATACGAAACACTGATAGAAATCATAGGCACCAACCTTGATGGCACAATCCTCACAGTTCAAACATTGTATCACCTCAGCGAGAAAAAGGAAAGTCTCAGACAAAAAATGTTTCTTTAGCGGTGTTGCCCTTGTCTGTCTCATTTGTTGTACCCTGAAAACTGTCTGTTGTAGTCGAGAACCATATTTGCTATAATGACCTAAATTACTTTACCACAAAGTCGTGCGGGGAAAGGCAGGGCACCGTATGAGATATGCCGCTTGGACATTTCCGACTTACGACCCCAAGGACGCGCTGCCGCTCCAGGAAGGCGGTTACGGTCCCCTTTCGGCCCATGTGCTCTGCGCGCGCGGACTAATCGCGCCGAAAAAGGCCCGCGCCTTTCTTTCCGCCGCGCCCACCGCGCTGTCCGATCCCTACTTACTGACCGACATGGCCGCGGCGGTCTCGCGCATTGAGGAGGCCATTGCGGCCGAAGAATCCATCCTTGTCTACGGCGACTATGACGCCGACGGCATCACCTCGGTCTGCCTGCTTACCGATTATTTGCGTAGCCGTGGCGCCGCAGTGGATTACGTCATCCCAAATCGGCTGCGAGAAGGTTACGGTCTACATAAAGACGCGCTCGACATCATTGCACAGACCCGCACGCGGTTGCTCATCACTGTGGACACTGGTTCCACGGCCCTTGAAGAAGCCGCCTACGCCCGCACGCTTGGCCTGGACCTCATCATCACCGACCATCACCAATGTTTAGATACACTTCCTGAAGCCCTTGCGCATATAAACCCTCATCGCCCCGACGATGAGTCTCCCTACAAGACGCTTGCCGGTGTCGGCGTTGTCTTCAAATTGATCTGCGCCTTGGAAGCGCCCCGCCCGATGTCCGAACTGCGGGCGCGTTACGGTGACCTGGTGGCGCTGGGCACGGCGGCCGATCTCATGCCGCTGCCTGGTGAGAACCGCTGTTTTGTCAAACATGGACTCACGCTTCTCGCGCATACGGACAACGTCGGTCTGCGCGCTCTGTTGGAGAGCGCGGAACTCCTTGGCAAACCACTCACGAGTACATCGCTGAGTTTTGACCTTGTCCCACGTCTGAACGCGGCGGGTCGCCTGGGCGAGGCGGAACTGGCCGCGGAATTGCTGCTGACAAAGGATCCAACGCGCGCGGCAAGTCTGGCCGCGCGGCTGGGCGAGCTCAACCGCCATCGCCGACATTTGGAGAAGGTCATCTTCTCTGAGGCGCAGGCACAGCTTGACCCGGCAAACCTCCCGCCCTTGCTTGTTTTGGACGCGCCAAACTGGCACATCGGTGTTTTGGGCATCACTGCCTCAAAACTCTCCCGCCGTTACGCCCGACCGACTTTTCTGATCACCACCGAAAACGGTCAGGCCCAAGGTTCGGCCCGCGGGGTTGGCGGATTAAATCTTGTCGCGGCGCTGTCTCATTGTCAGGATCTCTTGCTGCGTTTCGGCGGACATGAACAGGCCGCCGGGTTTTCGCTTTTGCCGGAAAACATCAACGCGCTCCGTGAGCGCCTTCTTTCCGTCATGCCCGTCGTCTCTGAAACCCCCTCGGCGGAACAAACGGTGCTCTCCGTTCCTCAGATGGCGTCTCAGGACACACAGGCCCTTACCGGGGGCGCCGCTGCGCCGGAAACGCCGCTGTTTTTGCCCACCCTGTCCGTGGACTGTGCGCTGGACGCGGCGTGCTTCACGCTCGATGCCGTGAAGGCCCTGACGGAACTTCAACCGTTCGGGGCTGGGCACCCGGAGCCAGTGTTTGCGATCCGTGACGCGCTCATACAAATGGTGACCCCAATGGGAGACGGTAGCCATGTGCGTTTGGAGCTTCAAGCCGGTATGCAGACGTTTGAAGCCGTATTTTTCGGGCAGTCCCCTGTCTCCCTGGGCTTCTGC
>CAYWWF010000046.1:0-11746 GCA_964461745.1 uncultured Oscillospiraceae bacterium
TTTCCTATACCACAAGCCCCGTGCACACGCTGGAAAACTACGCGAAGCTCGCCGGACAGCTTGAGAGCATGGGCGCGTCCTCCCTCTGCATCAAGGACATGGCCGGTGTCATGAGCCCGAAAGAGTGCTATGACCTCGTGCGCGCGATCAAAGAGAACTCCAAACTGCCGCTGCATGTGCATACACACAGCACGACGGGGCTTGCGTTCATGACCTATCTCAAGGCCGCCGAAGCCGGCGCCGATGTCATCGACACCGCGATTTCGAGCTTCTCGGGCGGCACCTCTCAGCCCGCGACCGAGACGCTTCACTATGCGCTCGATCAAATGGGCTTTAAGACCGGCCTCAAATCCGACGTTTTGAAGAAAATCAACGACTACTTCCGCCCGCTGCGCGACAAATATATCGCCTCGGGCCTCATGGACGCGCTCGTCATGGGTACGGAAGCCGACGCGCTCAACTATCAGATTCCGGGTGGTATGCTCTCGAACCTCGTCAGCCAGCTCAAGGCGCAAAACGCAATCGACCGCTTCCAGGAAGTGCTTGAGGAGACCCCGCGCGTGCGAAAAGACCTCGGCTATCCGCCGCTGGTCACCCCGATGAGCCAGATGGTCGGCGTTCAGGCCGTGTCGAATGTCTTGGCCGGTGAGCGTTACAAAAACGTTTCCAAAGAGGTGCGCTCCTACCTGCGCGGCGAGTATGGCCAGGCCCCCGGTGAGGTAAACCCCGAAGTGCTCAAAAAAGTGCTTGGCGACGAAAAGCCTGTCACGGGCCGTTTCGCCGACACCTTGGCCCCGGGTATGGAAGCCGGCAAGAAAGAAGCCGGTCCGTTGGCTGACAGCGTTGAAGACGTACTGTCGCACATTGTCTTCCCGCAGGTCGCCGATAAGTTCTTCGTTGAGCGCGACAAAATGCGTAAGAACCGCCAGAAATACGCCATCGTGAAACTGTAAGGAGGGACTGACATGTTTTTAGCCATCACCTCGCTTTCGGTTTCCGAGGTGTTGCTTGTGGCCCTGCTTGGCATGGGTGTTGTCATGGCAGCCCTGATTATGATTCTGTTCATGACAAAACTGCTGTCGCTGTTTGTCGGGGCCATGCAAAAGAAATCCGAACCTGCAATGGCTGTGGCCTCCGGGCCGGTCACTCCCGTTGTGACAAAGCCTACTCCGCTTACCGCGGCGCCCGCGTTTGACGCGTCAACCGGTGAACTCTGCCAGTTCGACGTCGACGACAAGACCGCCGCGATGCTCATGGCCATTGTGGCTGACGAGCTGGGAACACCGCTGTCCGAACTGCGTTTCTTATCCATGAGAGAGGTTCCCAAGAGTGGGAAGAAGTAAGGCCGAAGGGGAGTTTTTTGCATGAAATATCAAGTAACCTTAAACGGTAAGCAATATGAAGTCGAAGTTGAAAAAGGGGAAGCCGTCCTGCTCTCCGAACAGGATGTCGCCGCGTTTGTCGGCGCGCCCATGGCGGCGGCACCTGCCCCGGCGGCAGCACCCGCTCCGGCGGCTGCTGCGGCGCCCGCTCCGGCCCCGGCTGGGGCTGCCCCCGTGGCTGGCAACCAAGTGCCGTCTCCGATGCCGGGTACCATTTTGTCCGTGAAGGTAGGTGTCGGTGACGCGGTGAAAAAAGGCCAGTTGCTCGTGGTGCTGGAAGCCATGAAGATGGAAAATGAAATATTGGCGCCAAACGACGGCAAAGTCCTGCAGATTCTTGTAACACAAGGGGCCACCGTGGACACGGGCGCGCCGCTGCTTGTGTTGTCGTAGGGGGTTTTGGGATGAATATAGGCGAAATCCTCAGCACTTTGTGGCAGACTTCAGGCTTTGCGAACCTGTTTCAGCACTGGGAAAACCTTGCGATGATTGTCATCGCCTGTGTGTTGCTCTATTTGGCCATCGTCAAGAAGTTTGAGCCCCTCTTGCTTGTCGGCATCGCCTTCGGTATGTTGCTGACGAACCTGCCGCTCGGCGGGCTCATGCACATGGAGCTGTTTCAAGGAGACACCATCAACTTCGGGAACATCTTGCACAACGGCGGACTTTTGGACATCCTCTATCTCGGTGTCAAGCTTGGCATCTACCCCTGTTTGATCTTCCTCGGCATCGGCGCGATGACCGACTTTGGCCCCTTGCTTTCGCGTCCGTCGTCCCTGCTGCTCGGCGCGGCGGCTCAGTTCGGCATTTACTGCGCCTTCGGTTTGGCGCTCTTGTTTTCTTTCTCCCCGCAGGATGCGGCGGCCATTGGCATCATCGGCGGCGCCGACGGGCCGACGGCCATCTTCCTTACCACTATATTGTCACCGACGCTACTCGGGCCCATCGCCGTCGCGGCGTATTCTTACATGGCGCTGATCCCACTGATACAGCCGCCGATTATGAAGGCGCTGACGACAAAAAAAGAGCGCGCCATTGTGATGACACAGACGCGCAAGGTCTCGAAGACCGAGAAGATCATCTTCCCGATCATGGTCACAATTTTTACCGTTCTGTTGCTGCCGAGCGTAGCCCCGCTCATCGGTATGCTGATGCTCGGTAACCTCTTCCGCGAGTGTGGCGTCGTGGATCGCCTCTCCGACACCGCGCAGAACGCGCTCATCAACATCGTCACGATCTTCCTGAGCATCACCGTGGGTGCGACGAGCGTCGGCTTCATCGCGGGCCCGAACGGCGAAAACATCGGTTTCCTTAGCCTGCGCACCGTCGCGATCATCGGCCTCGGTCTGTTTGCCTTCTGTTTTTCCACCGTGGGCGGCACGCTGTTTGGCAAGCTCATGTGCAAGCTCTCGGGTGGCAAGATCAACCCGCTGATTGGCTCCGCCGGGGTCTCGGCGGTACCCATGGCCGCGCGTGTCTCCCAGAAGGTTGGCGCGAAGTACAACCCGGCCAACCACCTGCTCATGCACGCGATGGGCCCGAATGTCGCCGGTGTTATCGGCTCGGCGGTCGCCGCGGGCTTCCTGCTGGCGGTGTTTGGGTAAGGCTTGGTTTGGTGCTTAGATAATAGCAGTGACACCAAAAAGTTAGACCGTAATACTGACGCGACCTGAAGGGTTTGTTGTCTGTAAATAGCAGACGGCAAGCCCTTCAGTTTTACTCTGCGCTTTCCTACTAATACGAAACACAAATAACAAGGGCGATCAGTACGCGCCGAATTTTTTGTGTCAGGCAAGCCGAAGAACCCCGATCATGCTTTGTGCCTAGCCGGAGATTTTCGGCGCAAACTGGCGCAAAAAGACAAGTGGGATATCGTCAGTTTTGTCAGTGATTTGTATAAATCCCTTGCGAAATCCCACCACTTTTGCTATACTGGGCGTGGCACAAAACATATCCCGGATGTCTATGCCCCAGTCCCCACTTATTTTGCAAAAATTGCTGAGATCGTGCCCTTTCGTTCGATCATCTGGAGGGACCTACGCTTGTCCGTAAAAATTTTATTCAAACCCATACCGGCGCTGATCCTATCCCTGGTTTTCGGACTTTTGGGCGCGGGACTCCGCTATTTGGAGCTTCGGTATACTTGGGATGCTTACGAGGGCTTTATGAAAAGCTTTTCGGCCGCGTCTTTGCTGCTGATTCTACTCAGCTTTGCGGTGCTGGCGCTATCGGTCTTTTTGTCGCGCGGGCTTGCGAAAACTCCGCCGTCCGAAACCAAATCACAGCGCCTGACCGTTGTCATGGGCCTGGTCACCACGCTTGCGCTCCTGCTTTCTTCGGGTTTTGAGATCATGCACGGCGCACGTGACGGGGACGCTTCGCTGATACTCTTTGGCGTCTTCTCCTTCCTCACGGCGGCGGCCTTTTTGATCGCGCTCTATGGGATGCATGGCAGCGGTCGCCCGGATGTCTTGGGCTTTTATCTGCTTTTCTCGGTGTTTTGGGCCACGTTTTGGCTGATTGTAACCTTCCGGGACCACGCGGCGTCCCCGGTGATCCTTTCCTATATCTATGACCTGCTTGCGATTGTGTTTTGTATGCTGACCGCGCTGTATGTCGCCGGTTGCTTCTTTGGTCGGACAAGGCCGTTGCTTCTGCGCCTCAGCCCGCTGATGGGCCTGTTTTTCTCGATGGTTGCCCTACTTGGCCCGCTGTGTGTGTATCTGGTCTCCGACAGTTGGGCTGTCGACGCGCCCTCTCTGGGCCATCTGTTGCGTCTTCTGTTTGCGATTCTCTTTTCCGCTACGGCGTTGCTCCTGTGTCAGGACGGGCGTCTGTCTCTCTCCAACTCGGAGGATGATAGCGCGACGGACGCCTTGTAAGAGTTATACGCGCTGATCACGCCTGCCAAACTGCTGCCGCGCTGTATCACATCACACATGACACAACATAAGGGTCGAAAGCGCGCCGCATCATGCATACCGCGTTGCCGCCCCACGGTAAGCCTTGAATCAAGTCGGGTTCCCGCTTTGTTCGGCGCTTACCCAAGGAAAGGAGCCGAACGTTTGAGACATCCGATCTTCTCCTTGAGTTTCGCCTTCCTGTTTGGGCTCTTCGGCGCGTTCCTCCGTGGCCTTACCCTGACTTCCGCCTGGAATCCTTTCGACGCCGTGTTGGACACACGGCAGCCCTATACTTGGTTGTTGCTGGGCTTGGTCTTGTGTTTCCTCGTGCTGACCTTGCTGTTTACGCGCCGGGCCAACCGACAGGGCGGAGCCCGTCTACAGCCCCGACGCGTTCTCTGGTTTTCCTTGAGCCTTGACTATCTGGCCGTCGCCTGTCTTTTGGCCTCGTGTGTGTTTGAGTGTTTAAACCCCGATGGCGTTGCGGTGGACGTAATGATCTTCATCGGGCTTTCGGTCTTGTTTTCCGTCCTGCTCATCGCGTCAACCCGCTCGCTCTTTCAGGCCGCGCGCCGCACGCAGCCCCTCGGTCGGCTCTACCCGCTGCTCGTGGCACTGCAAATGCTTTGGGGCGTGTACTGGTTTTACTTAACCTTCGTGCGCTTTTTGCCGGATCCCTCGTTTGCGTTTTTCGCGGTGGAATTTTTCGCCGTGATGTTTTTTGTGCTTTGCCTCTCCAAAAACGCCGACATTCACTTTCGAATGGGCCGGATGCGCCAGGTGTTGGTCTATGCGCTGTTCTGCCTGTTCTTTAGTGTGATTGTCCTGGGCGGCGCGCTCTATTCCTTTGCGGTCACCGGTTCATTTTTTACCTCCGGCCTGGGCCTCGCCGAGGCTTTACGCCTCCTATTTGCGATGTTGCATGTCATTGTGATCGTCTTCTCGCTGCACGGTCAGACCATCGGTGTTGTAAAGCTCAGCGCGTAAGGGAAAACAACGTCCCCTCCTGTCGGGACATGTGCTTCTAAAAACGCTTGCTACGGATATCCCACAAAATTGTTCTCAAAAAAACTGTGTTCCGGCCCACAGGCCGGCGCTCTCTATTTGTCGAGTTTGTTCGACATATAGGTAGTAAGGAGGCTTCTCCCCTTGGCTGACATGAAAAAACTCGATCAAATCACCGCGCGTGATGTAGACTTCGGCAAATGGTATACCGACGTCGTCAAAAAAGCCGAACTTGTCGATTACTCCAGCGTCAAAGGTTGCGTGATTTTACGTCCGACCGCCTACGCGCTCTGGGAGAACATCCAGCGCACGCTCGACGGGATGTTCAAGGCCACCGGCCATGAAAACGTCGCGATGCCGCTGTTTATCCCCGAAAGTCTGTTGCAAAAAGAAAAAGACCACGTCAGCGGCTTTGCGCCCGAAGTGGCCTGGGTTACGCACGGCGGTCTCGAGCCGCTGACTGAGCGGCTTTGCGTCCGCCCGACGTCGGAGACACTGTTTTGTGAACACTATGCTAAAATTATAAAGTCCTGGCGCGACCTGCCGAAGCTTTACAACCAATGGTGCAGCGTTGTGCGCTGGGAAAAATCGACACGCCCGTTTTTGCGCAGCCGTGAATTTTGGTGGCAAGAAGGGCATACGATACATGAGACGGCTGAAGAAGCCCGCGAAGAGACCTTGCGTATGTTGAATGTCTACGCCGATTTCGCCGAGAACACACTCGCGATGCCCGTCATCCGCGGCGAGAAGAGTCCCGCGGAGAAGTTTGCGGGCGCGGAGACGACCTACACGATTGAGTGCATGATGCACGACGGGCGCGCGCTCCAGTCAGGCACCTCGCACTATTTCGGCGACGGTTTCGCGCGCGCCTTCGGCATTCAGTTTGCCGACCGCAACAACCAGCTCGCCCATCCGTTCCAGACCTCCTGGGGCATGTCCACACGCATCATCGGCGGGCTTATCATGACCCACGGCGACGACAACGGCCTGATTTTGCCGCCGAAAATCGCGCCGACACAGATTGTCATTGTGCCCGTGGCCGCGCACAAACCCGGCGTCCTGGAGGCCGCGCGCGACCTGCTCGCGACACTGCAAGCCGGGGGCCTGCGCGCCAAATGTGACGAGTCAAACCAGAGCCCGGGCTGGAAGTTTGCCGAACACGAGATGAAGGGCATTCCTCTGCGCATCGAGCTTGGCCCGCGCGACATCGAAGCCGGTGTCTGCGTGCTCGCGCGCCGCGACAACGGTGAAAAGACGACAGCCCCGCTGTCTGACATTGTCGCGCAAGCGTCCGCGCTGCTCGATGAGATCCAACAAAACCTCTTTGCTCTAGCGAAAGACAACCTGACACGCCGCACACGCGACGTGCGGGACTGGGATACGTTTGTGAAAGAAGCCGCCCAGGGCGGGTTTATTCGCTCAATGTGGTGCAAGTCCCCGACCTGTGAAGAGAAGGTGAATCAGGAGACCGGCATGAAGTCTCGCTGTATGCCGCTCCTGCAGGAAGTCGTCGGTGACTGCTGCGCGATCTGCGGCGGCGCGGCGGAGACGATGATGGTCTGGGGGGACCAGTACTAAATATTTTGTCCCCCGGGTGGGGAACAAAATAAGTTGGTACCGGCCTGCGGGCCGGGTCACTTCTGTGGGTTATGGAGTTTTTCCAAGGCGCATGTCCCCGACCAATGTCTTCGCCCAAAGCGGGCTTTGGGCGATTAAGCACGGGGGTACCGGCCTGCGGGCCGGGCCACTTCTGTGGGTTATGGAGTTTTTCCGAGGCGCATGTCCCCGGAAAAACGATTTAAGTCAATCAAAAACTGCGGTTTTTGATTGAAAATGGGTTTATGGATGTAACAACGGCGAAATGAATCCGCCTTTGTTACAATTGAACTTTATTTTCCGCCTTACGGCGGAAAACTCTGCGAGGCTTTTGGGTGCGCAAACCTTCCCGTCACTCAACACTCAACACTCAGCATTCAGCACTCAACGTTTGGCGCGAAGCGCCATAGGAGGTGGTAGTTTATGATGTTTTCTTACATGACGCTGGGCGACGAAACTGAAGTCACCCACTCGCAGCTTGTGGAAAAAGACAACACACAAACCGTGGAGGTGCATTTTGAACGACCCACCACTTGTGGCTTTGACTCCGCGAGATGTGTGTTGCCGCAATATGCATGGATCACAAGAGACGGTTTTTCGGAAGAGGACATTGCATTCTTTGAGCGTTTTTTGCGCAGCAACGCGCATTTGCTTTTCCGTTTCGCGCGAAATGGGGGCATATCCTGTGCCTAGTCTGTTTCGCATCGGCAATTATCTGGTTTTCTTCTGGTCCAATGAAAACCAAGAGCCGATACACGTTCATGTCTGCAAAGGAAAGCCAAACGCCCATGCGACAAAGGTTTGGATTACGAAAGCAGGGGGCTGTGTTTTAGCCAACAATGGAAGTCGTATCCCCATAAACGAACTGAGCGAACTACTGGATATCATAGCGGCGCAACATTTTATGATCTGTGACGCGTGGACAAAACATTTTGTCGTAGATGCCATTCAGTATTACTGCTAAGGCACCACCGTTTCCCCGAAAGGAGGCTTCCCCATGTACCTGTTCATCTGGCTCGGACTCACCGCCGTGTTCCTGCTGATCGAGTGGGCGACTTATACGCTGTCGACCATCTGGTTTGCCGGGGGCAGCGTGGCCGCGCTGCTGGTTGCATGCTTTTGGCCCGACGCGATTGTCATTCAAGCCGGGGTTTTTGTTGTGGTCTCCGGACTGCTTCTTGTGCTGTTGCGTCCGCTGGCGCGAAAGCGTCTCCAAGCGCGACGGACAAACACAAACGCCGACCGTATGCTCGACCTCGTCGGCATCGTCGCTGAGGAGATTGACAACGTAAGCGCCAGTGGCGTCGTGCAAGTCGGCGGGCAGACCTGGTCGGCCCGCAGTGTGACCGGGGACGTTATCCCAAAGGGCACGCGCGTCAAAGCGCAGCGAATTGAAGGCGTCAAACTGATTGTGGCGCCCGTGGTCGAAGTGTGAACCCATGCCCTGCGGACGTGTATTCGTCGCGCAGGGCAAGTTGTTTTCCCCCGCCGAAGGCAGAGGCGAAGAAACACAGATGAATACCCCCGCCGAAGGCGGGGGGTATATACGAAAAAACTGAAAGGTGGTCATTATGGAATATCTCATCTATATCGTCTGGGGTGTTGTCGCCCTGATTGCGCTGATCATCATCGGCTCTTCGATCAAAATTGTCCAGCAGGCCCACGCCTTTGTCGTCGAGCGCCTCGGGGTCTATCACGCGACTTGGAACACCGGGCTGCACTTCAAAATCCCGTTTTTTGAGCGCATCGCCAAAAGTGTCTCGCTCAAAGAGCAGGTCGTAGATTTTGCGCCCCAGCCCGTGATCACCAAAGACAACGTCACGATGCAAATCGACACCGTTGTCTACTTCGAAATCACCGACCCGAAGCTCTACACCTACGGCGTCGAGCGCCCGCTCAGCGCGATTGAGAACCTCACGGCGACCACACTGCGCAACATCGTCGGTGACTTGGAGCTTGACGAGACGCTCACCTCCCGCGACATGATCAACACGAAGATGCGCGCGATCCTCGACGAGGCCACCGACCCTTGGGGCATCAAGGTTTTGCGCGTTGAGCTCAAAAGCATCATCCCGCCGCGCGAGATCCAAGACGCGATGGAAAAACAGATGAAGGCGGAGCGTGAACGCCGCCAAGCCATCCTCAAAGCCGAGGGCGAAAAGGCTTCCCAAATCCTTGTCGCCGAAGGCGAGCGGCAGTCGGCCATCCTGCGCGCCGACGCGGTCAAGCAAACGAAGATTCTCGAGGCCGAAGGCGAAGCCGAGGCCGTGCTCAAGGTGCAAAAGGCCATGGCCGACGCGATCGTCTTGCTCAACAGCGCCCAGGTGACCCCCGGCGTCATCCAGCTCAAGAGCCTTGAGGCCTTCGCCAAAGCCGCCGACGGCCGCGCGACGAAGATCATCATTCCTTCGGAGATTCAGGGGCTTGCGGGTCTGGCCACGGCGCTGAAAACCCTGGCGCTCGAACCCGATGCGGGGAAATAATACCACTCCCCCGCCTACGGCGGGGGAGATTAATGTTAGAAATAACACGGGCTGTGGCACAACAAAAGTGCTACAGCCCGTGTTTACTTTTCATTCGTTCTCTTTTTTACGCCAGGCGAAGGCGCCGGGGAAGGATGAGACCACGGAGTCCCGGTTTACACTGCCGGTGGCTTCGAGCAGCTCGCTGCGGAAAATGCGTACATCCCGGGGTGCGTCCACGCCCAAGCTGACGCGATCGCCTTCAAGCCCCAGCACCGTGATTTTCACGTCGTTTCCAATCGTGATGGATTGGTTGAGCTTTCTAGTCAGGACGAGCATCTTCCGTGCCCCCTTCCTCATGCACCAGCTTTTGCACTTCTTCGTAGATGGGCTGACGCAGGTCATACTCGGAGTTTTCCAAGATGACCTGTCGGCCTTGGTTGTTCTGGGTATTGATGAGGATCGGAGCCAGCAGGTTTGTCGTCATCTGCTGGAAGTCTTGCGGAATGACAGCCACTGTGAGCACGAGAACCTGCTCGGTCTCATGAATGCCGAGATCTTTGAGCACATTTTCAGGTACCGTGGGCCGATAGTCCGGGAAAAGAAGGTAGGGGTTGATCACCGCGAGCGCCACGTCCATGTCGTCGAGCGATTGCAGCCAGTGAAACGGATCGGTTTCCTTCGTGGAGAGCAAGGTATAGCGCCCATATCTCTCCAAACCGGGCAAACCGTCGGCAAACGTGAGGATTTTTTCCTCCGCGATTTCAATGTCGCCGAACCGTGTCGTCGCGACGCGCATGGTGACTTCCCCTTCCCTGTATCTATCTATTTCCCTTGATTCATATGCTTTCGTCCACCGTAGATTTGGGCATCGGGTACTTCATCTCACTGCCCATTTCCACCGTGATTTCAATGGACGGATACGGATCCATCCATATGTTCACTTCGTGCGGTATGAAGTCAGCTTTGCCGTCGATGAACTCCCAGTCAGCTTCGACACCGCGCGGTGTCCACCGGATATCGAGCTCACCGGGCACCAAATGGATTTTCGGACGCACGCCGGGCATCGCCACAGCCCCAAATTGACGCATCTTACTGTCCATGCGTTGAACGGCGGCCTGATATATCGGATTGCCTTTGTCTTCGATGCGTAAAAACTGTAAACCTTCCTCGGCAATCGAACCGATGGCCGAAAGGCCCGCGGACAACGCGCCGTTATAAAAGTCACGGGCCATCGTCAGCGGCGTTTTGAGGCCGGACGAGGCAAAGGCTTCTGTCTGGTCGATTTCGATGCGCGGATTCGTGCGCTCAATCTCCAGAACCGCCGGCAATTGCCGCATGTTCATGCGGACTTGCCTGGATGTCAGATTGAGCTTGGCCTGCCGCGACTCAATCGCGATGCGGCCCGGCGTCTGCTGAATAGAGATACGCGGTATATTCATTTCGATCACATCCATGCATAAAGAGTAAGTGTGTGCCTCACGCCCGCTCGCTTGGCCCGGTCTCCTTACCATGCCGCGCGCGGGGTTGACTGCCTCCTAAAAAGTTGTATGTTCCTGGTTTTTCCGCACCAATACCAATCTTTCGAATACTTAATACGGAAAAACCAAACGAAAAAACGAAATCAGCGCAGGAAATCCACCAGCGTTGGCTGAATGATGCGGCCGCCGACGCTCAGCGCCGCGCGGTAAACGGCTTCCGCCATCGAGAACCACATGATGGCCTCAGCCTGGTTGAGATCTTCGACGTCGCTCTTCATCTGCGTGTAGTTGAGATAATCCTGCTCAAAGCGGTCGGTCATCAGGTCGAGCCGGTTTTGACGGCCACCGATCTCGCTCATCACGGCCAAGGTGTTTTTCTGCGCGTCTTGGAATTTGCCGATGAACGGTTGGAGATCTTCGAGATCGTTCGATTTCACTTTGGACAAGAAATCGTTCATCATCATATAAATGTTGTTTTTGTCCAGACCCATGACCGTTGTGCCGGGAATCGCGACGTTCATTTCAATGCCAAAGCCGACTTCAAAGGAAAGCGAGTTGTCAACCTTTAACAGATCAGTGCGTTTTGACGGGTCGGTCATACTGACCCCGTTGAATAAGATGTCGTCTTTCGGCGGCGTGCCGGTGGTGACAATTTCAAACGGCGCCTTGGTCACGTTGTAACCGCCGAAGATATACTTATCGCCCAGCGTTGAGTTGGCGGCAGTAACCACCTGTTCCATCAGCTGCTTGATTTCATGCGACGCGGCTTGGCGGTCTTCCGGCGTCTTGGTCTCGTTGGTCAAGTTTACGGCGAGCTCATAGGCGCGTTTGACGATGGAGTTGATCTCCGTCGTGGCGGTCTCGGCCGGGGTCAGCCACGATCGCGCCGGTGAAAGGGTGCGCGGGTCCTGTTCGAC
>CAYWWF010000047.1:0-11655 GCA_964461745.1 uncultured Oscillospiraceae bacterium
ACTTGCACCACGCAAGTCAACGGGGGTTTACTATTTTTGTAGCTACGAAGCGTTTTCATGACTGCTCATGGGTTTGGCTCTGCGCGTTTTGCTCGGGATCGGTTTTTGCACCTTGTCGGGGTTTCGTGTAATTTCTGGGGACACTTCACCCTTCACGGCCTCGGCGGTAATGACCACCCGCTCGACCGTGTGGTCGGAGGGAACGTCATACATGATTGGGATCATGATGCTCTCCATCACACTTCGGAGGCCACGCGCGCCGATGTTGCGCTCAAGCGAGCGATCCGCGACCGCCTCAAGCGCCGCGCGCTCAAACTCGAGGTGAACATCGTCGTAGGTAAACAGTTTTTCATACTGCTTTACCAAAGCGTTTTTCGGCTCCGTGAGAATCTGAATGAGTTCCTCGCGACTCAGCGAACCCAAGGGCGCGATGATCGGCAGACGTCCGACGAGCTCGGGGATGATGCCAAATTTGAGCAAGTCATGCGGCTGGATCTCTTTGAGGGTCGCCGTAAGGTCGCGTTCTTTGCGGCTCTCAATTGTAGCGCCAAAACCCATGCCCTTTTTGCCGAGTCGGTTCTCGACGATCTTCTCGATGCCGTCAAACGCGCCGCCACAGATGAACAGGATGTTTTCTGTGTTGACCTGAATGAACTCTTGATGGGGATGCTTGCGCCCACCCTGAGGCGGTACGTTGGCAATCGTGCCCTCGAGGATCTTTAGAAGCGCCTGCTGCACACCTTCGCCGCTGACGTCGCGGGTGATTGAGGTGTTTTCACTTTTGCGGGATATTTTATCGAGTTCGTCGATATAGATGATTCCGCGTTCGGCGAGTTCCACGTTAAAATCGGCAGCCTGAATCAGCCGCAACAGGATGTTTTCCACATCCTCGCCGACGTAACCGGCTTCGGTCAGCGTCGTGGCGTCGGCAATCGCAAACGGGACGTTGAGTATTTTGGCCAAGGTCTGCGCAAAATGTGTTTTGCCGCAGCCGGTGGGGCCCAAAAGCAAAATGTTGCTCTTTTGCAGCTCCACATCGCCGCCACCGCCGTAGTAAATGCGCTTATAGTGGTTGTAGACGGCCACCGACAGCGCCACCTTCGCGGCGTCCTGCCCAATCACATACTGGTCGAGCAACGCACGAATTTCACGTGGACGCGGCAGGGTTTCCAGGAGCTCAGGCGTTTTTTTCACGCCCACATCGTGACTCTCTTCGAGAATGTTCAAACACAGATGAACACACTCGTTGCAGATATAAGCGCCGGGCCCGGCAATCAGCCGTTTGACCCGATCCTGGTGTTTGCCGCAAAAGGAACAGGTGATGATCTTCTTGTCGTCAGACTTTGGCATATAAACCTCCTAGGGAGAGTCCCAAACGGACATTTCTGTCACCCATGGACTGCGATCGGAACCCACTGAAACCCGAACGCCTACCTTTTATCGAAAACTTTATCTACGATGCCATATTCGAGGGCTTCCTGAGCGGTCATAAAATTGTCACGCTCCGTGTCACGCTCAATGACATCCAAGGGTTTGCCGGTAATCTCGGAGAGCATGTGGTTGAGCTTATGCTTGGTTCGTAAAATGTGCTCAGCGTGAATCTTAATGTCACTGGCCTGGCCGCGCGCACCACCCGAAGGCTGATGGATCATAACCTCGGCATTGGGCAGCGCGAAACGTTTCCCCTTCGCGCCGGCGGCAAGCAAAAACGCGCCCATCGAAGCCGCAAGCCCGACGCAAATCGTAGAGACATCGGCTTTGATGTAATTCATCGTGTCATAAATGGCCATACCGGAGGTAATCGCACCACCCGGAGAGTTGATATAAAACTGGATGTCCCGGTCTGGATCCTGCGCTTCCAGGTACAGAAGCTGCGCGACCACCAAACTGGCCGTCACGTCGTTGACCTCTTCAGAGAGGAAGACGATGCGGTCGTTGAGCAGGCGTGAATAGATGTCATAGGATCGTTCACCGCGGTTGGTTTGTTCGACTACGATGGGGACGAGACTCATGAAATCAACTCCTATTCAAAATGCTAAACCTATCGAAAGTCTCGTTTTCCCCCGCTGAGGGCGGGGGAAAACGCAATCAGCCAGTTTTGTTTACGCCTCAGATTCAGGCGTTACCGATTCGGGCTCTTTGTCTGCGGCTTCCTCAGCCGCATCAGGGGCAACTTTTTTCTTTGTTGCGGGCTTCTTCGCCGCGGGCTTTTTTGCGGGCTTTTCTTTCGCACCCTCTTCGGAGTCGGCGTTCTCGCTCGGGACCACGACTTCGATGTCCGGCACCACTTCTTCAATTTGCGCATTTTCTTTCACAAATTCCGAAGCGCGCAACCGCAGGAGGTCTCGACGCAGAGATTTCTCAGCAATTCGCTCTTTCACGCGCTCAAGCGGCACGTTGTTGGATGTCGCGATGTTTTGATATTCCTTCTCCACGTCCTCTTCGGACACAGTAAGATTTTCAGCTTCCGCGATTTTTTCAAACGCCAAATCCAACGTGACTTGACGAAGGGCGCGCGCGCGCATCTCTTTCTCCAAATCTTCGGGCGTCTGCTGTGTGACGCTCAGGTAGGTTTCAAAATTCAGGCCCTGCGTCGCCAAACGATACTCCAGATTCTGAATGAACAGTGCAAACTGTTCATCCACCATCGGCGGTGGAACGTCAACGGTGGTAGCGGCAAAAATCTGATCAAGCAGCTCTTCTTCCACCTGTGTCTCGGCGCGACTCTTCTTGGTCTCCAAGATTCTCGTGCGAATGTTTTCCTTGAAAGCCTCCAGCGTGTCAAACTCCGAAACGTCCTTGGCAAACTCGTCGTCCAGCACCGGAAGCTCACGCATTTTGACTTCATGAAGTTTATAGGCAAACTCAACCTCTTTGCCGGAAAGAGACGGCTCATGATACTCTTCGGGGAAGGTTACGCGGAACGTACCCTCGTCGCCGACCTTTTTGCCGATGAGCTGCTCTTCAAAACCCGGAATGAAACGGCCTGAACCGATCACGAGAGACGCGCCTTCGGCTTCGCCGCCCTCAAACGGAACGCCGTCCAAAAAGCCTTTATAATCGAGCGTTACGGTGTGCCCGTTTTCAACGGCGTCATCGGTATTCAGCATACGCGCGTTGCGCTGCTGTAAGTAGGAAAGCTCTTCTTCCACCTCGTCGTCGGCCACCGTAACAGCCGCCCTGTGGGCGGGAAGGCCCGTATAGTTTCCGATCTGAACTTCGGGCGAGACATAAAACGAAGCAACAAACGTAAAGCCTTCGGCGGACACCTCGGTGACTTCCACTTCAGGTTTGCCAACAGGCTCAAGGTCTTCCTGGCTCAGCGCCTCATCCAGCGCGTCCGGATAGGCAATGTTGACGGCGTCCTCAAAGAACACGCCAGAACCATAGAGTGTCTCAATCATCTTCCGGGGGGCTTTGCCCTTGCGGAAACCGGGCACGTTCATGCGTTTGACGCCTTTGCGGTAGGCCAAGTCCAAAGCCTTGGAAAAGGCCTCCTCGCCCACGGAAACGGTGAGTTTCACGAGGCTTTTTTCATCTTTTTCCCTACTTACTACGTTCATCCACATGATTCCTCTCCAAGTGAATTCGGGTTTCATTGGTATGCCACGATACCAGCGTCCGATTGTACAGCATGCACGCTGATCCATTGGTACAGAATACAATCAAGAGCAACCCTCTAAGATATCCGATATCGTATCACAAAGGCAAAAAAAAATCTACTGGGTTTCCGGTCTTTCGGAAAGATTGCAATATGATACAAGGAAAAGCCTATGCAAGCACCAAAACTGGGGTAAAATTCACATGATCCGCCGAAATTAGCCTGTATTCCACGCCACCATACACGCCCTCAATTGCGCGATGACGTGTGCTGCCGTGCAGATGGCCGAAGTAACAGCGTTTTACGCCGCTGGTCTCCAGCAGCGAAACGATGTCGTCGCAGCGGTATCCCTCGTACAGCGGGGGGTAATGCAAAAACACAAACGGCGTCCGTTCCGCCGACACGCAGCGATCTTCTTCGGTCGCCAAAGACGCATTAATCGGTACAGCGTTTCCGGAGAGTCCGGCGCGCAGTGACATCTCGACACGAAGACACTCCCGCGAGAGCACCTTCTGATCCTCCCGCTGCCCTTCTTCAAGAAACCAGCCGCGCGAACCGCAAAGGGCTGTGTTTTGATAGAGGTATGCGTTGTTGTGCAACAGAGAGAAATTTAAAAAACCGTTGCTTTCAAAAAAACTGAGCATTTTTGAGGCCGTTGTCCACCAGTAGTCGTGGTTGCCTTTGACTAAGATTTTCCGGCCCGGAAACGAAGCCAGAAACGCAAAGTCCTCGCGCGACTCTTCTAGCGTCATGCCCCAAGAAGTGTCACCGCAGAGGATCAGCGTGTCTTCTTCACGTAGGATGGAAAGACCCGCTTTGATCTTGTCGACATAACCGCGCCACGCGCCGCCGAAGATGTCCATCGGCTTATCGGAGCCAAACGAAAGGTGTAAGTCCCCGATCGCATAGAGCGCCATGGCAAGATACCTCCGAAAGTATAATCAAAGTCACAAAAGTCTATACTAGCTTTGTCGGATAAATCGTTTGTCCGTGTTGGTCAACCCGACGCGGATCGAAAATACAGCAAAGAGGAGTATGCGCCATGTTTGGAAATCATGATCGTGAAAAACAAGACAAGCTCGACGGCATCAACTGCACCGTCACCACCTGCTCCTATCACGGCGGCGGCAACACCTGCCACGCCAACAGCATCAAAGTCGGCACCGAGTACGCAAACGACAAGAGCGAGACCTTCTGTTCCACCTACATGCACAAGCCCGGCATGTAAAATCGGCTATCGCGTTTGCCACTTCCGGAGCGCGGCCCATCGGCCCGCTCCGGTTTTTCATGCCTACATACGCTCTTCAATATACGCCGAGACGGCGCCGCTCATCTCATGATTTTGCAGCGTGCGCGTAAATCGGACGGGCTTACCCTGCAAGCGCATAAGTGGCCCGGGAATGTTTGTACCGGAAAGACGACTGATGAGCGCAAGCTTCCTAAAGTCGTCTGTTAGTTCGGCCTTGTCTTCCTCGCTTATGTGACGATCCAGAGCCGACAACACCGCGTCGGGGAATTTGTACGGGCTGGCTGTGGCGCAAAGCAGCGCGGGCGTGTTGTCCCCAGTCTCGCGGCGGTATTTCTCCAGCACACGATAGCCCACGGCGGTGTGCGGATCGATTAAAAGCTCAGGGAACAGCGCTTCCATGCACGACAGTGTTTCCGCATCGTCACAGGTGTCGGCGTAAAAGAGTTCCGAGAACCGAGCCAATTGCGCGTCCTGCAAAGAAAAGGAGCCGGACTCGCGCAAATCACGCATCCAGTCGGAAACCAAGGCGGCCTGTCCATCGCAGAGATAGTACAGCGCGCGCTCAAGGTTGCTGGAAATTAAGATGTCCATCGACGGAGAGAGCGTCGTGTAAAACGGACGGCGCGCGGTGTAGGTCCCAGTGCGCAGGAAATCCGTGAGTACACTGTTGCGGTTGGAAGCGCAAATGAGTTTTTGAATCGGAAGACCCATTTCGCGCGCGTACAGCGCGGATAGAATGTTGCCGAAATTTCCAGTCGGCACACAGACGTTGATTTTGTCCCCTTGTGCAATTTTCCCGTCGCGGACCAAGTCACAATAGGCGGAAATATAGTAGACAATCTGCGGCACCAGACGACCCAGGTTAATGGAGTTGGCCGAAGAGAAAAAGACGTTCTTTTCTTTGAGTTTTGCGGAAACTTCGGGGTCGGTAAACAGCGCTTTGACCGCGGTTTGCGCGTCGTCGAAATTGCCGGCGTTGGCAAAAACCCCGACATTTTGGCCCTCCTGCGTGACCATCTGGCGCTCCTGCATCGAGGAGATGCCGTCTTTCGGGTAGAAGACCAAGATGTGTGTACCGGGGACGTCCGCAAAGCCCTCGAGTGCTGCCTTGCCGGTGTCACCCGATGTGGCCGTGAGGATCAGCGCGGTCTGGCTCGTATTTTGCAGGTTCAGTGAACCCGTGAGCAAACGCGGCAGCATTTGCAGCGCCATATCTTTAAATGCGGCGGTCGGCCCGTGCCAAAGCTCTAGGATATGAATGCCCTCAGCGCGGGTTACAACCGGAGCGACAGCGGGCGTGTCAAACTGCGCGCCATAGGCGGCCTCTGCGTAAGCCCGTAGGGTTTCCGCCGAAAACTCGTCAAAGTACAAGCTCATGACATACGCGGCCCGTTCGGCGTAAGACTTCGTCGTCAAAGCGCGAAGCTCGTCCGCTGTAAGAGCGGGCATGCGCTCGGGCACATACAAGCCCCCGTCGGGTGCCAGTCCCGTCAAAATTGCCTTGGAAGCCGTCACGGCCTCCCCTTGGCTTCGTGTCGTTACATACCGCATACTCTGTCCACAACCTTTAGGATATTGTTGAAAAAAATATCTTGTATCAGCGCCTCTGAATAATTGCGCCTAAGCAACGTTTCATACAAAACACCGAGATCTTTTAAGGTGCGGTATCCGCGTGGCGGCCGAATGCCACCGTCGAGATCGCAGCCCAGGCCCACATGGCCTTCCCCGCCCAGAGACAAAAAATGCTCGATGTGCGCGACCACATCGTCCCATGTGGCCGCTTCGGTCTCGCTTAAAAACGGCGCGTGTAGATTGATCCCTGCAAAGCCTTTTACCTTTATAATGTGGGCGAATTGCTCGTCCGTCAGGTTTCTTTTGTGTGAGCATCGAGCACGGGCGTTGGAATGGCTCGCCACAAGTGTGCGCTCGGGCAAAAGCCCGGCCAAATCCGAAAAGCCACGGTCCGACAAGTGGGAGACATCCAGCAGCAACGGCCATGTCGCCACACGGGTACAAAAGCGTTTCCCGCGCTGACTAAGGCCTGTACTTGGATGTGTGACACCGCCGGAAAAGGCATTGTCACCGTTCCAGGTCAGCGAGAGCATTCGTACACCGGCCTCAAAGGCATCCTGAAATGCCGCTTCGTTGCAACGGAACACGTCGGCGCCTTCGATGGCCAAAAAACAGGCGGTTTTGCCCTCCGCAAACGCGCGCCTGGCGTCCTGTCCCGTGCGGCAGAGCGCCAAACCGTCGGCGTTTTGTGTGAGTTCATGAGAAAAGTACGAGTGTATCAACGGATAGGCGTACTTCCAGTACGCAAAGAAGCGCGCGTGGGGTTGTATTGAATGAAGTCCGGTGAACGTCACGTCGCCGTGGCTGTTCCGGAGATGAACCCGGTGGGACAGCAAATAAGACGGCGTATCGCAGTGGGCGTCAAAGAGCGGGAACATAGCGCATCACCTCAAGGAAAAGCGTTCTCAATGTGGTGTATGCGCGGTGCCCTGTCCGGTAGACCATAGAGAATTTCAATCACGTCAAAGCGCGCTGGGTAGTCCATCGGATTGTGCTCGATGAGCCAAAGCGCGGCTGTGTCCATCAGTTTCTTCTGTTTGTTGGGCGTTACGGCGTCCGCAGGTCGCATATAGTGCGCATCGCGCCGTAGTTTGACTTCCACGAAGACAAAAAGCTTGTCCTTCTGCGCGATGATGTCAACTTCGCCGTATCGTGTGCGGAAATTTTGCGCCAGAACGGTGTAGCCTTGAAACAAAAGATGCTGCCGGGCAATTTCTTCCCCGATCTGCCCGGATTCCTGCCGCGTCATAGCATTTTCTCCAACGGGGTGAAGGCCTCCGACGGCCCGGAGACGCGTGCGTTAAACTTGCGCAAAAAAAGTCGACGATGGAGTAAGGATGGCCCATGGCGTGTGAGACGCGCGTAGTGCAGCGCCGTGCCGTAGCCCTTGTGCTGCGCGAAGGCATAGTCGGGATAACGCGCGTCCAAATCCTGCATGAGATGATCCCTTGCCACTTTTGCGAGAATGGACGCGGCGGCAATCGAGGCACATTTTCCGTCTCCACCCACAATGGGCAGCGTTTCACAGGAAAAACCGCGGGCAAACGGGCCGTCGATCAGCGCCAAAGCAGGTTTCGGCGTCAAAGCTTCCACGGCGCGCCGCATCGCGAGCTGTGCTGCTTCCAAAATGTTCAGACTCTCGATTTCAGACACCGTGGCCTGCGCAATCGCAAACGCAAGGGCCTTCCGACAGATAGCAACGTAAAGCGCTTCCCTCTTCTTCGGGGTGAGCTTTTTGGAATCATTCAACCCCGGCAACGCAAGCCCCGCCGGCAATATCACCGCCGCGGCCACGACAGGCCCGGCCAAACAGCCGCGCCCGGCCTCGTCCACGCCGCAATACAGCAACGCTTTCCCATCCGCGTCCGGCGCAAACCTGCGCACGCAGTCGGATTCAAACGCCCACAACGACGCGCTCATGACCGGATCTCCGGCTGGGTTTCCGGTGGCTCCTCCAGTGTAAAGCGCCCCAGCTTGCCATTGCGAAATTCGTCGAGCAGTTTCAGCGCCATGCGCTCGGTGTCCGGCACACCGCCGGACAGTAGAAAGCCACGGTTGCGCGCCGCCTGTTTCAAAAGGCGCAAACCCTGAATCAGCGCCTCCTGAGAGAGGCCGTCTTCGCGCATGAGGCTCATCGTTTCTTCCTCTTCGGAATCCGCAACCGCCCCGGCACGAGTGAGATCCAATCCATAGCGCCCTACCAGTGCTTCGGGGTGCGTCTTAGCAAAGTCATAGAGAAAATAGGAGGCCAAGGTTTCGCTGTCGAGCACTTCGTCACGAATGGCCCCGGAATACGCCAAAAGCAAGCCCTGGCGTGGGTTATGGATCTTGGGCCAGAGCACGCCTGGCGTGTCAAGTAAATCAAACCCGTCGTCGATATGCACCCACTGGCGGTTGCGTGTAACGCCGGGCCTGTCCTCAACCGTAGCCGCACGGCGGCCGGCCAAACGGTTGATCAGAGAAGACTTACCCACATTGGGGATCCCAAGCACCATCACCCGCAAAACTCGACCGGTCTGCCCGATGTCCTGGAAACGCTGAATTTTCTCTGCAAGCAGCCGACGCAACGACGGGCCAAAACGCGCGATGCCCGTGCCCGACTGCGCATCCACCGCGAGCGCAATTATCCCTTGACGCTCGAAATGGCGCAACCACCCGGCTGTGGCGAATTCCTCCGAAAGATCCATTCGGTTCAAAATCAGCAACCGCGGCTTGTGCTCGGTGATTTCAGCAAAATCCGGGTTGTGACTGGAAAGGGGCAGACGCGCGTCGACAATCTCACAGACGGCGTCCACCCATTTGAGCTGCGCCTCAATCATGCGGCGCGCTTTTGTCATATGTCCCGGAAACCAATTTACGTTCATTGGACCGACCCAAATACGTCAAACGGGTACACGCGCATGAGGACTTTCCCCAGAATATAACGGGTATCCACCGTGCCGACCATCAAAGAACGACTGTCGGTACTGTTGTTGCGGTTGTCCCCCATCACAAACACATGGCCCTCAGGCACAACCATCGGGAAGGTTTGATCGTCTTGCAGCGCTGTGGGCGCTTTGATGTAGGGTTCACTGAGAACGATTCCATCGACCGAGACGGTATTGTTCTCAAAGTCAATGTCCACCCGCTGCCCTTCCAAGGCGATGATGCGTTTTACGAGAGGTTGTTCTCGGTTTCCGTTGTTTTTCAGCGGGAGATGAAGGTTTTTCTTTGTAAAAACAATGACATCACCCTGCTTGGGTGTGTAAAACAGATTGGAAATTAGAATTTTCTCATGACTGTAAAGTGTCGGCTCCATTGAGGGACCGTCCACACCGATGACACGCGCTACAAAGATAAACAGAAAGCCCACAAAGATGATCGACGTGACAAGCGCCTGCGCCCAATCAAACAATTCGCGCCGAAAGCTGGACTTTGACGTGCCTCCAGACGTTTTGATCTCCGAAGACGCTTCCGAGGGCGAGTCAATGAGTTCTCTCACTTCGTCCAAATCCACATGAAACGATGGCCCATTTTCCACCACGTCACGCAGCTCATCATCGAGTTCTTTGTCTTGTTTGTGCTGGAAATCCACGCCGGGGCCTCCTTTCGAGCGTATGGTTTTACCCATACGAAAACCATAATCGAACCATCGGGCGTCTCTAAAAATCCCTCGCAATTGAATCGTTGTGAAGGCGGATTCAGACCAAAGCAACAACATCATTATTCCCTTTCTTCTAAAAACCTCAGTTTTTAGAAGAACTCAATCTAAAATTTGAGGGAGACACACTGCCCCCCTCAAATCAAGTCAACCTATTTCCG
Source organism: uncultured Oscillospiraceae bacterium (assembly GCA_964461745.1). Taxonomy (GTDB): domain Bacteria; phylum Bacillota; class Clostridia; order Oscillospirales; family UBA929; genus JAVBPF01. The sequence continues at coordinate 10,224 of CAYWWF010000047.1, forward strand.
GGTGAGTGTATTCCAAAGGACGATTCGCTCCGTTTTCTCAGAAAAACGCAAAGCAAATCCGGCACACTCTGACTTAGATGTCTTCTTTAACCTTCGCTCTCTTGCCCACGCGGTCGCGCAGATAATAGAGTTTGGCGCGGCGGACTTTACCGCGGCGAACCGTGACAATTTGAGCGATGTGCGGGGAATGGATCGGAAAAACCTTTTCCACGCCGACACCGTAAGACATGCGGCGCACGGTGATGGTCTCCGAAATGCCGCCATGTTTTCTGGCAATGATGGTGCCTTCAAAAATCTGTACACGCTCGCGGTTGCCCTCTTTGATTTTCACGTGGACACGAACGGTATTACCGATGTCCAACGGGGGCAAATCGCTTCTGAGTTGCGGTTCCGTCATGATTCTAAGCAGATCCATACGGAATCCCTCCTTCTTCAAGGACATTCATACCGAAAAACAAAACGATAGAGGACTGTCCGTAATCATACCGGAGTATTTTACCACGTATCCAAACCATTTGCAAGTAGAAAATCCAGTCTTTTTCTCTGTTGTTTTTCGTTGCTGTTTTGTGTTTGCCGGATACAAAAAACAAGGGCAGCATCGCACCATTTACAACACCATACGATTACGCCTGCCTTAACATAGATATTTTTGTAATACCCCCGCCGAAGCCGGGGGTGATACGCTTTTTAACTTCCAAAGCAATCGCACAAACAATCCGGCCTTGTCACCCGATCAAACGGGATGACAAGGCCGGAGCAATAAACTGAAATGATTCAGAGATATTTTTTGAGCAAATCGATGTTGTTCTGCTCAATTTGCAACAGTCGATTGTTCAGCGCCAAAATGTTCGGGTCGGCGGTGGCGTACTCTTTTTGATTTTTTGTCGCATCGATGACGCCCATGGTACTGCCTTGAATGATCATTTCGGAGATGTGCGAAGGGGTTTGATCCCGCATCGTTTTCATGCCAATGGAGAGTTTGGCCATGCCCTTTGTCATGGGGCTGACACCCTTTTCCTCTTGTCCGCTGGCGTGGATCATCGCGCGCGCCTCGTCATAGATGCTTTGATATTCGCCGAGTTGAGTTTTAAGGTGCTGGCAAAAGGTCTGGTCGTTGGCGATGTCCACGAGTTGTGACAGTGACTCTACCCCCATTTGAGAGTTTTGCAGCACATAGTTGAGCAGTTCGGTATTTTTGTCCATAATTTCTTCTCTACCCTTTCACGCAAAGCTCCGTAGTTATCATCTTGCTATTGTTGAAGTAATACTACGTCTTTTCCTAGGTTGTATGCATAGGATTAGTATGGACAAACTTTTCCGCTTTATGTTTGGGCTTGTTGCAACCAAAAAAGCCAATGGATAATTACACCTTTGTAGTTAATTTTTAACATCGCATCAAAAGATTGTCAATATTTTTGACATAATCCTTGAA
>CAYWWF010000048.1:0-11513 GCA_964461745.1 uncultured Oscillospiraceae bacterium
GCCGGATTGGAACGGCAGGTGCAGGTGGCGCGCGACTTTGGGGTTGCGGGCCATGGTGTCAAAAAGTTTGTCTGTGGCGTCTTTCGGGTGGGAGGTCATGAAGCGAAGCGTGAAATCCCCGGGCAGCGCGCAAATGGCGTCTAAGAGCTCGGGGAAATCAATGGATGGGGTGAGACCCTTGCCATAGGAGTTGACGTTCTGTCCAAGCAACGTAAACTCCGAGTAACCGTCCCGGATGAGACCTTCAACCTCGCGCAAAATGGTGTCCGGCTCCCGGCTGCGCTCACGACCGCGCACGTAGGGGACGATGCAGTAGGTGCAGAAGTTGTTGCAGCCGTACATGATCGAAACCCAGGCCCGGGGGGGTGCGCCGCGGTGAACCGGCAAGCTCTCGTCGATGCCTTCCGGCTGTCCGGGGGCGTCAAATACACGGCCCCGACGCTGCAAAGTCTGCCAGAGCAGCTCGGGGAAGCGGGACAGCGCGTGGGTGCCGAAGACCAAGTCCACATGCCGATAGGATCGTTTGACCTTCTCCACGGCTTCGGGCTGCTCCATCATGCAGCCGCAGAGGGCGATGAGTTGATTCGGTTTGGCCCGTTTCGTATGAATCAGCGCGCCGACATTGCCGAGCACGCGCATTTCGGCGTGTTCCCGCACGGCGCAAGTGTTGATGACAATGATATCCGCGTCCTGCTCCGAGTCCGTAAGTCCGCAACCCATGTTCAGCAGCATACCGCGGATCTTTTCTGAGTCGGCTTCGTTTTGTTGGCAGCCATATGTGTCCACAAAAGCGAGCGGAGGCGCAGAAGCACCTCCGAAAAAGGTCCGTAGACGGGCATAAATTTCGTTTTGGGTAGTCAGCTGTTCACGCATAATGGCACTTGACTCCATCTTGAGAATATTGCTTTGCAAAGGCGATTGGACGGTTTTCGCATCTTACGTCCAATGAAAGCGAGAGAGAACTGCACTTTAGGCGTGGTTCCAAAGACGTTTCATCTCATAGACATAGTAGGCAAAGACCACGTCGGCATCTTCCAATTCACGGTTCCAACGTTTGATCCACTCGAGAGAGAGGTAGCCCGTGTACCCGGCGCTCTTCAGCACGCGTAGGCAATCGCAAAGCGGCAGTGTGCCCTTGCCAATGATCTTATAGGAGAGTTTCCCGTCCGGGAGGGTGGCACTATCCTTGATGTGCACGTGCCGCACATAGCGACCGATGTTGGCCCAGGTAGACGCAACAGATTCATTGAAGTAGCGCACGGGGTGGTTGATATCCCAGAGAACGGCCACATTCGGATGGTCGATGGACTCCATCAGGGCTTTCACACGGCGTGTGTCGGCGTAAATGCCGTTGGTTTCGAGCAGCAGCGTGACACCCTTGGCCTGCGCTTTGGGTGCCAGAGCTTTTAGGCGTTCCTGCACCAAGTCCTCACGCACATTGACACCGGGCTGTCCCCAAGCGTCGCCCAGAACACGGACATAGGGGCAAGACAGCGCATGGGCCATGTGGATGTAGGCCTCCGCCGCACCCTCCCAATTGGCTTCCGATTCAAACAGCGCGATGTCGCTGGCTACGCAGGAAACTTCAAGACCAAGGTCACGGATGGACTTGGCGGTGTTTTCAATTTCACTCGGGGCAAAGAGTTGATGGCCGGGCATATAGAGTTCTTCACCCAAACCGCGCAGTTCAATGCCGTTATAGCCGAGGTCTTTGGCTGCGGCCAGGACGCCACTGAAAGACCAATCCGGGCAACCTACGGTGGAAAATGAAAGTTTCATATTGTTCACCTGTTTTTTATTTCTTTTCCCCCACCTGCGGCGGGGAAATACCAGACTGTCAAAAAGCCTCGCAGAGTTTTCCGCCTCCGGCGGAAAATAAAGTTGAATTGTTTTTTCGGGGATTCACTTCCCGGGAAAATTTCAGCTAACCTATTTTGTTGAAAAACCTCAGTTTTCCAACAACTTTTTTATATCGGGTTGTGGGAGTAGTTCGGAGACTCCTTCGTAATGAAAATGTCATGCGGATGGCTTTCGCGCAAGCCCGCGCCCGTAATCGAGACAAACTGCCCGTGCTGTTGGAGGTACGGGATGTCCGTTGCGCCGCAATAGAACATACCGGCGCGCACACCGCCGACGAGCTGGTAAACCACATCCGAGAGTGGCCCTTTATAGGGGACACGACCCTCAACACCTTCGGGCACAAGTTTGCGGCTTTTTTCCTGGAAATAGCGGTCGGAGCTACTTTCAGCCTGCTGCATCGCACCCATGGAGCCCATACCGCGGTAAACCTTAAAGCGGCGGCCCTGATAGATCTCGCTCTCGCCCGTGGCCTCTTCGCAACCGGCAAACATTGCGCCGAGCATGACGCAATCGCCACCGGCGGCCAAGGCTTTGACGATGTCGCCGGAATATTGAATGCCGCCGTCGGCGATGACAGGGATGCCGTATTTTTGTGCGACACAGGCCGCGTCATAGATGGCCGTGATTTGCGGTACGCCGATACCGGCCACGACGCGCGTCGTGCAGATGGAGCCCGGGCCGATACCGACTTTAACGGCGTCGGCACCCGCTTCAATCAAGGCTTGCGCGCCCTTACCCGTGGCGACATTGCCCGCAACGACCTGTGTGTTCGGGAAGTGGGCCTTGAGTTTTTCCACGGCCTCCACAATGCCGATGCAATGGCCGTGGGCGGAGTCAAGAACCAGGGCGTCGACTCCAACGCGCACTAAGGCGTCGGCGCGCTCTAACATGTCGCCCGAGAGACTCACGGCGGCGGCCACGACCAGACGACCCTCCTTGTCCCGCGCGGAATGGGGATACATGACGGCCTTTTCGATGTCCTTGATCGTAATGAGGCCTTTGAGCGCAAATTTATCGTCCACAATCGGAAGTTTTTCAATCTTATGTCGACGCAGGATCTGCTTGGCTTCCTCAAGCGTCGTGCCTTCAGGTGCGGTGATCAGACGCTCTTTGGTCATCACGCGGGAGATAGGCTGTTGGAGGTTGTCCTCAAACTTAAAGTCTCGGTTCGTGATGATGCCGACAAGGCGGCCATTTTCGCAAACGGGCACGCCGGAAATGCGGTATTTGGCCATCAGCGCGTCGGCGTCTTCGAGCAGATGATCCGGAGAGAGGTAAAACGGGTTGGAGATTACGCCGTTCTCCGAGCGCTTGACGCGGTCAACCTCACCGGCCTGACGGTCGATCGAAAGGTTTTTATGTATGACGCCGATGCCACCCTCACGCGCCATCGCAATGGCCATACGGGCTTCGGTTACGGTATCCATCGCCGCACTCACCAGTGGGATGTTGAGTGTGATGCTCCGGGTAAAACGAGTCTCCAAGCGGACGTCCGAAGGTACACATTTGCTGTAAGCCGGCATCAGAAGTACATCGTCAAAGGTAAGTCCCTGTTTGTAAAATTTACTCTCTCTGTTGGGATCAACCATGTCCATCCTCCTAACCACACTGCGCAAAAACTGATTCATTACTCATATTTATTTAACTGATTATTTTATATATTCTACCCTCTTCGCATGCCCCTGTCAAGCTGAACGCTCTCGGCGAGCCTACAGTAAATTTTTACAGATAAATTCAACGCAGAAGGTAAAACCAAACCCGGGGACCGCTTCTGTTCGGAAACGATCCCCGGGGCAATTTACAGGAAAAAAATCAATCTTCTTCAATTAGGCCATAGCCACCGTCCTGACGGCGGTAGACCACGGCAAAGATGCCGCCGCGCTCAAAGTTGCGGAAAACAAAGAACTGATGGTTGAGCAGGTTCATTTGCAAAATGGCCTCTTCGGGCGTCATGGGTTTTAAGGCGAAGCGCTTGCTGCGGATGATCGGGAATTCGCCGTCTTCAACAGGTATGGGTTCCGGATGGAGCTCAGGAATCTCACGTTCAAACGCGCCCTGACGCAAACGTTTTTCGAGCTTGGTCTTATACTTGTGAATCTGACGCTCGATGTAAGTCGTGGCGTTGTCGATGGATGCGTACATGTCGTTGGTGTTTTCCGTGGCACGGAACACCATGCTGTCATAGTAGACGGTTACCTCGACGTTGTGACGACCGCGTTCAATGCTGAAAGCCACGCGCGCCTCCGCGTCGTGTTTAAAATAACGGTCCAGTTTCTCCAGTTTTTTCTCGGCGTGTTGGCGCAAAGCATCGGAAATCTCCACCTTTTTCTCGGTAAAGTAGACTTTCAATGTTGCACGCTCCTTCCTATAGCTGCTTTCCTCAAAGGATCTGCGGGAGACGCCGTCGTACGTGAAACCCGCGTCCCGGCCTCGAAATCTCCGCGGGGGACGCTTTCGTGAGCCGGGATTTGATACTATCAGTATATCATGTTTTTACAGTAAGCAAAAGAGAAAAATCCATCGAAACAGATTATATTTCATTCGGCCAGTATCCCATCAATGGGCCGACAAGGGTTGCAAGGATTTTTGTCGTTCCCCAATGTTTTGAATACTTATCCGAAGCAAGATTTTCTCCAAAACCTAAGGCCGACAACTTTTGTTGCCGGCCTTAGACGTGTATTGGGACATGGAGAAGAGTAAACTAGTTCTGTTTGACGAGCCAGCTTGTGGCGTTGGCGTCCACGCCTTCGTTGAACTGATCCCACAAGAAGTCCATGGAGATCGTGGCGTCGCAGTTCTGGGTGTTGGCATCGTCATTGCCGTTCGGGTTGCCCAAGGCGACGGAACCGCTGGTGTAAACACCATCTTTATCGGCGTCCATACCGATGGCGAAGTACAGATCAAAGCGCGGGTCAGAGGGATTGCCGCTCACGCCGGGGATGTAAAGGTTGAAATCGCCGCGGGTGCCGTTGTCCAAGCCGAGCTTGCCGTCATAGTCCACGAGAGCGGACAGACGAACGAATCTCACGTTGCCGAGCGTGAAGGTGGCTTCCTCGCCGAAATTGCGGGCGAGCTTGTAGATGGATTCGTCTTCGTTGTGCATCGGATCGTCGGATTCAACGTCGATGTAGAGTGCGACGCCCAGCATATCCAGAACGGCTTCGTTGGAGCCATCAATGTTGAAGGCGACGTCGGACAGTCTGGCGGCGATGGAACCGACATTGATGATGTCAGCCTGATACGCCATGGCGTAACCCGGATACATTTTGTTGACTTGGATGTCAATGGCCTTAGAGGCCTTGGCACCGGTGTAAACACGGTTGGGCTGGGTGATGGTGATGGCGTCAAGGAGTTCCGCATCAAAGGTTACGGAGTTGTAGCCATTGGCGCGCGCACGATAAGAAGCACCGTTGCTGGTTTCATCATAATCGGTGCCTCTGGTGAAGAAGTTGGCGGGAACATAACCGTCATCGGTGCCGGTTTTAATCCCGTCGATGATGGACCAGTTGGTCTTCCAAGCGCCGTTTGTGTCATAGAGCTCATTGGGATACTGCGCATAGTGGGCCAGATCGGTAAAGAGGACGTTCAAGTCACCGGTGGTGGCCCTGGTGGTCAGGTTCAAGGAATCGGTCCAATAGGCGTAGCCGACACCGGCCAGGATCAGCGTGAGCGCCAGAACGACGCAGATAATGGGTTTCTTCCGCATGGCAAAACACTCCTATAATGAATTTGTGACTTTATTATAGGACAGTGTTTCATATACGGAAACCCGCTTATGTCTACTCTTTTGGTGACAATAGTAGAAGCACGTCTACTACTATTGTGAATTTCACCTACTCCTTTGGTGGTAGTTCTGAGGGCTGAGACACCAAACGCTGGTAATCTTCTTCCAGCGAAGATTCCGCCTGTGTTTCCGGCACATCTGACTCAACCGGCTTCACCGGCGCTTCCGGAGGGGACAGCGATAATAGATAGTACGACTCAGGGGCGTGGATAAAGAAGAGACCATCAACAGGTCTTCGGTTTTCGTCCAAAACATAACAGATTGGGCGCTGCAATTCATCGGCTACACGAATGAGACTTTCGATGTCTGAAACTTGCACGCCACGTTCTAATTCTGATTTTGAGGACAGGGCAAGCAAGCGAATCATACGGCTTCCGTGCTTGCGCTGAATGTCTTTGAGATTCATATGATAGGTTTCTATGGCGTCGGGACGCTTTGTGAACAATAACAAACAGAGAAAAAGAACAAACGCGACCAGCGCGGCGGCAACTGGCAGGAGAAAGGCCGAAGAAGAGACAAGGATTTCTTCTGTTGTGGTTAGGGTTTTGCTTAAGTTGATCGGGGTTACCGTCGGAAGGGTGATAAGCTCAACGGTAAGCGGTAACGAGACTTCGAGAGAAAATGGTTCGTGAACAACGCCGTAAGCCGTCTCTACCTCGAGGCTGCCTTGAAAAACGATTTGTACGTCTTTCGTGGTCTTTGTGCCCAGGGCAGCGTCGGCGTGGTCGACAAACTCTCGGTAGGCGGTCATGTCGAGCGGAACGCTCTCCTCTATAGCCACCGATCGCCCTTCGTTTGAAAACGTTTGATTGGGAAGAAGCGTATAGTCACGCTCGAACACATTGCGATTGTCGGTAGCCACTTGAACACCTTTGGCTTTTGCGGTGACTTCATAATCTCCATTGAATTTGGCAGAGCTTGTACCAGAAAACTCAGCGGTATAGTCTATGTACAACGTGTCCAAGAGTCGTATGGCCAGAAAACTGTCTGCACCCAGCCACTCCTCTTCGTAGAGGTCGTTGGGCAACAGTTTCGCCCGGGGGCTGGCTTCGACCGTCAGCGTGTAGGCGTATTGCACGATATCTTTCTTAACAAGTTCGGTTCTAGGTGTAGTGAGAGCCATGAATCCCAAGGCAAGAGTGGCTAAAAGAAAAAAGGCCAACAGGGAAAAGCGGACAGCCGGTTTCAATGGCCGTTTTTGAGAGCGTTTTTGTTCGTCGCGTCTCCTGTTTTGGGTTTGCTTACTGTTTTGGGTTTGCCTACTGGTTTGTGTTTTTTGTCTTCTGGTTGCCACACGTTTGCTCTTGTGAGAGGATCTGGACAAGACATTCAACCTCCAAATGTGAATTGGACGATCGTCGGTGGGTCAGTTGACAACACCTTCGGGGGCCGCGCCCCCACCGCGGAGCCAAAGCACGGGTAGGCCCACCTTGGGCACGACGCTGAATACAATGCCGTTGATGTCATTGGGGCTTAGTAAACTGACATCGGCCGTTTTGTTGTTGTCGCCTTTGGTTCTAAAGGAGACGTTGCCGGCCTCATCGGTCACGACTTCTATGATGCGATGGGTTACAGTGTAATCGTTGCGTTTGAAATTGATCACGTCTTCCGCGGCAAGCGCGTAGATATCCTTTTCTTGCGCGATTCTTCGGATCAAAACCACGTCACCGGGGAAGATCATCGGTTCCATGCTGCCGGTCAAGACCACCGATGGATAGACGGGAAAGACACCGATGACAAACCAGATCAGGCCGATGGACGCAACCAGCGTGGTCGTGAGGCTACCAAGTTTCATCCGGGGTTCACGAGCTCCGATTGGGTAACGGCGGACGGAGCGCTTATACAGCGTCTCCACAAAAAACAATAGAATCAGTGGAAAGGTGATGCCCAACGCGCTTTCGGCGATCCAGGGCAAGGAAGGGAGCACTGGGATTACTCGCAGGAGCACCATTTGGAGTCCAGCATACAAGGCGCTGGCCGATGCGCCACCATACAACGAGAGTAGGGAGAGCAGCGCGCCTTGAGACAGCATCGGCAAAACGTCTTTGATGACAAAGATAAACCAGTCTTCCGACGAGGAAAAGACAGCGATTTTCGAAACGTTGAGCTGCATGAATACCAAAAAGACGGTCAGGAGCGCATTCCAGAGGAACGGACGGTGACTGTTGCGATAAATTGTACCCAGCACATAGGTGCGAACCATCTCCTGCGCGACAAGCGCCGGGATAAGCAGGAGGAGATTGCTCAATATGCCGCCGGGGGAGATGTCATACGGTGTGGCCGCAATGGTTTTCAAGATCGCGCCCGCGCAAAAGAAAAGGCCGAAAAAAAGAATTGAACCGGCAACAGCATAGCTGAGGATCAAACTCCGTACATGCAGGCGGCCCGGACTGTGCATACGGGGGATCCACAGTCGCAGGGCTATAATCAACACACACCAATAGACAATGACCCAAGTGTCATAAGAAATGGCAAGCTCGCTCAGAAGTCCGCCCAGGACGGATATCTTGGCCGGGAGGAGTCCTACAATCAGAGCGGCGAACAGTATCAAAGCCCAATGGGCATAGGTTGTCGTCTTCCTTAGCATCGTCGCGTACCGTCTTTCCGGAAGGATATGGGTTGTTATTACTATACAAAGGAAACGAGAAAAAAGCAAGAAACAGGCTGGCGACTTTGTCGACAGCCTGTGGTCATCTGCAATGTGACGCTTACTTGAACAGTTTGCTAATACCAATCTTCTATAAAGCAGTCGACATCTTTACGGTCTTTTTGCCGCCTGACTGCGTCATCGGAAGAGCGAATACACAAAGTATTCCTCCCTCCTCTTCCTTGTCAGAAGCAAAAATCCTCATAAATCTTGTCGAGCTGGTATCAGGGGGCGTCCGTCTCCGTTGTGTCCGTGGCATCGTAGGCGAATTGAGGCTCCTCGATTTCAGGCGCGGCACCGCCCGGTTCATCTCGGGCGCCGTCAAGGACCGCCTCTTCACCCTCCAAGGATTCTTGCTCGTTGGACAGGCCGGTGATCTCAAGCGCGACAGGCCATGAGAGTTTGACTTTCCAGGTCGAGTCCAAGCGGCTCACCCAATAGGCGCGGGCGACAATCAAAAACGCGAGGCTCAAAAGCAAAACGATACATAACGAAACGCACAAGCGCGCGCGGTTTCTTCGCAGTAGCATTTGGTTTCCTTCCTTTCACCAAGGGAAATGAGGTGTTGTGTTGCCTTAACCCTGCTGTACATATATTGGCAGGTCAAAGGTATAGGTGACCTCTACGGCTGCGGAGATTGGGCCCTTGGACATATCCACATCCGTAAGCGCTGGGAAATCCTTTGCGTCCAGCGAGAGCGGCTGCGGGTCGCCGGACAGCGCCGCAATGCTTTCGGGCGTCAATCTGAGAAAAACTGTGGGGAAAACCCGCTCACCGATGATATCCACTTGACGGTAGACATCAAAGCGAAGGGACTTGTAACCCTGCAGGTACTTGTTTGGTAGGGGCAGGGAGACACTGTCCAGCGTGAGCGCGGCGGATGCGGGGACGAGCTCCAGTTGTTCGTCGGCGGGGCCGTCCGTATTCGCCAACAAGGGGGTTACCGAGCGCACGGTGCTGCTTTCGGATAGAAGAATTTCATATTGCAGCGCCAACATGTAGCTCGAAGCGAGTTCTTCAACCAACAGGGGCGTGGAGAGGGATAGGGAAATGTGACCTTCCTCAATGTCAAACGTTACGGTGTTGGCAGGCAAAGGAGTCTCAGCACCGGTCTTGGACACAAGCAGAACGCGGCATGGTTCCGTCGGGTCAGGCGCAATGTCCAAAACGCCCGTATTCGCTGCCACCCCGATCTGAAGTGGATCACTCCAAAGCGCGTAGGTCGCGCCCAACAGACACAGGCAGAGTCCAAGAAGGGCCAAAACGAGGGTGATGGAGCGCGCGGAGGTCTGTCGACGTTTTTTAGACATAATGCGCCCTCTTCCTCAAATTCTCCTTGAGAGAACGTTCAACAGCCGTTTTGACACTGAAGCTGTTCTTATTGGCCAGCAAAACGGCTTCCACCCGGTTGCGCAAATTCAACTTGGATAAGATGTTGCTGATGTGCTTTTTGGTGGTACCCTCCGATATGTAGAGTGTTTCGCTGATTTTCGCATTGCTGTATCCTTGGCCGAGCAGGACGAAAATATCCATCTCTCTGTCCGTCAAGGCGTCAAAGACGTTTTTATCCTCATTGACCTGATTGAGTTGCTCCACAAGGGCGGCGGAGTAGAACCTTCCGCCCTGTTCGGCGACTCTCAAACCGCACATAATTTCTTCTAGAAAGGCGTCTTTGAGCACATAGGCGTCTACACCGAGTTTTTGGGCATAGACGAAATCACTTTGCCTAGAGGAAGAAGTGATGATGAATGTTTTTACGCTTTTCTTTTGTTCTTTCAGCCAAACTAAGAAATCAAATCCGTTTTCCTTTCCGAGGTTTAAGTCAACAAACACCATCTGGATGTCGCTTTCTTCCACAATCCTCTGAGATTCGCGGATCGTGCTCGCGTGCAGAACCTCCGCGCCGCTTTTGTACATCTGGATGATGGAGTAAATACCTTGGCGAGCTAGGGGATGGTCATCTAGAATGAGCATCATAGTCTAAAACGTTCCTTTCGAATGGCCCGAAATGCATAAACGATTGCACGGCGGACAGTACGTGGTTGGTAACAACAAAGGGGAAGAACTGCCGTCGATCGCATTATAAGACAGTTGAAATACAAAACTTGTAAACTGATGAGATAAAATGGAATTCTCGGATAAAAATTTTTTGTCTTGTCCAGAAGATAGGTAGAACGAGGATAAAAACGCAAAAAAATCTGAGGATCTTACTTCAAATCTATCTTGGCAACCGAAACCAAATTTCCGTGCCGTTCCCAGGTTGAGAGGTGACCGTAAAGTTTCCGTTGAGCAGACGCGCTAAGCGGCTCATGTTTTTCAGTCCCCGGCCGGATTTCGAACTGGGTTCATAAAGAAAACCGGAGCCGTTGTCGCACACTTTGACGGTGATACCGATGTCGTCGGAGGTTAAGGTGGTGATGACTTTTGTGGCCTTGCCGTGTCGGATTGCGTTGCCCACCGCCTCACAAATGACGCGATAAAACGCGGTCTTTTGGTTGAGTGTCATCTGTTGCGAAGCGTTCCCGAGGTTGAGTATGATTTCCAATTCTTCGTTTAAACAGCGAATCTCCTCCATATATTGCGTGAGTTTTTCTTCAAATCCGTCGTTTTCCACATCCCAGCGCAAGCCATATATCGCCTCGCGAAGATCCCTCATTGCCGATTCGGTGGCTTGGCCGATGCTTTTGAGTTGCTCTTTGGTCTCGGCTACGGGCAAAGTGCCCTGCTGAGCGTCGAGCAAATGTAGGCTACAAGCAATGGAGAACAGTCTCTGAATGATCGTATCGTGGATTTCGCTGGCAATGCGGTTTTGCTCTTCACTGATAATATACTTTTCCACCATCTCCTGAAAATCAAGCTCTTTGAGTATGATGCGCGTTAAATTGAGATAGAACTGCTCTTGTGCGCTTGCGTCCGCCGTGTGGCGATTGTTTTTCTTATCTTGCACCGACATGACCACAATACCCACAACACTGGAGGAATACGCGACATAGGTGAGTGAGTAGTCTGTGTCTGCAACGGAAATCGTAAGCGTGTCTTCCCCCTGACGAAACAAGGGGTCCATGTTTTGAAGCTTAGAGAGCAAAGCTTTCTGGTGTTCCTCCGGCAAACCGGAAGAACAGATGTTGGTGGCCTCTTTGTTGAGGTTGACGCGATAAATCATACAGCCTTTGGGGGCAATGACGCGCCGGAGAAGATCGGTGATTTCGCGCATGATTTTTT
>CAYWWF010000049.1:0-8205 GCA_964461745.1 uncultured Oscillospiraceae bacterium
GTGCATCGAAAAAACACCTTAACCCACCATTATTCTCAATAAAACGGTGTTCCGGCCCGCAGGTCGGTGCCCCTACTTTTAAAAAACCCAGCGAAGCGGTTTTTCTAAAACTATAGTCCCGTATCTTCCGCAAACCCGGCGGCTAGGTTAAAGCACTGCACGGCGGCGCCCGAGGCGCCTTTGCCGAGGTTGTCAAAACGGGCAACCAGCAGCGTCTGGGTCTCATGCCCGAAGACAAAGAGGTCTACGTCGGTTGTGTTGTTGCGGGCTGTTGGGTCCAAAAAACCGCCGTCCAGAGGGGCCTCTTCAGAAGGGCAAACGTGGACAAAGCGGCTGTCGCGGTAATGCGTCTGCAAACAGTCCAAAGCCGCCTGCGCCGCGTTTACGACACCCAATTGCGTTTGCCAAAGTGGGACGCTGACGAGCATCCCCTGGGCCATGTCGCCGACAACGGGATAGAAGTGCGGTGGGGTGGCAAGGCCGGGGACACCCTGCATTTCGGGCAGATGCTTGTGGGTAAGCCCCAGTGCGTAGGGTCTCGGCGCGGAGAGGGGCTCGCGGGTGTCTCGACCCTCTTCGTAGCGCGCAATTAGAGACTTGCCGCCGCCTGAGTAACCCGTAAGCGACGTGCAGGACAGCAGCGCGTCATGCGGAAGCAAACCCGCCTGGATCAGCGGCGACACCAGCAACAGAAAACCCGTCGCATGGCAGCCCGGTACGGCGATGCGCCGGGCACAAGTCAAAGCGTAGCGCTGAGCGGGGCAGAGTTCGGGGAGACCATACGTCCAGCCCGGGGTGACGCGGTGGGCCGTGGAGGCGTCGAGCAACAGCGTGTCCGGGGGACAGAGTGTTACGGCCTCGCGCGCCGCCGCGTCGGGCAGACAAAGGAACACGGCGTCGGCCTGTTCCATCAGCGCCCGGCGGGCCTCTTCGTCCTTGCGCAGGGCGGGGTCTATGTCGAGCAAGTGTACTCCGGGATGGCGCTCAAGCCGGGTTTCGAGTTGGAGTCCCGTCGTGCCCTCCCGTCCGTCTATGAATACCTTCAGCATGGGTAAAATCCTTTCCTTTGACGCCGTTTCAACGGGGGCACTATACAACGGTGACGTTCCGGAGTCCCGGTGCTACCTGTCTTTGCGCGCGGCCAAAAACGCATTCAAGTGGTCGATCTGCGTCTGTACGGCCTCGGGGGCCGGGCCGCCGGGCACGTTGCGCGCGGCCACACAGGTGCGCAGCGTCAGGGCCTCGTAAACGTCGTCTCCAAACGCGTCGGAGATCGCGCGGAAATCCTTGAGGGTCAGAGTTTCCAGGTTTTCACCCGTGCGGATGCACATCTGCACCAGGCGGCCGACAATCGCGTAACTCTCACGGAAGGGGAGTCCCTTGCGCACGAGGTAGTCGGCGCAGTCGGTCGCGTTGATGAAACCGGCGGCGGCGGCGCGGCGCATCTTGTCGGGTCGGAAGGAAAGCGTCTTGAACATCGGCGTCATGACGGAAAGGCAGGCCATCACCGTATCCACCGCGTCGAAGACCGGCTCCTTGTCCTCCTGCATGTCTTTGTTGTAGGCCAGAGGCAGCGCCTTCATGACGGTGAGCAAATTCATAAGATCGCCATACACGCGGCCTGTCTTGCCGCGCGTAAGCTCGGCGACGTCGGGGTTTTTCTTCTGCGGCATGATCGACGAACCGGTCGAAAACGCGTCGTCGAGTTCGGCAAAGCCAAACTCCCAGGAGCACCACAAAATGATCTCCTCGCTCAGCCGCGACAGGTGCATCATCACAATCGAGAGCGCCGCGCAGAGTTCAATGCAGAAGTCGCGGTCGCTAACGGCGTCGAGGCTGTTTTCACTGATGCGCGCAAAGCCGAGCTTTTCAGCGACAAAGACGCGGTCAATCGGGTAGGTTGTCGCGGCCAGGGCGCCCGAGCCCAGAGGGCAGACGTCCATGCGCCGGTAAGCGTCCTCAAGTCGGGTGACGTCGCGCTTGAACATCTCGGCGTAGGCCATCAGATAGTGCGCGAGCGTCGTCGGCTGCGCGCGCTGGAGATGCGTGTAGCCCGGCATGACGGTGAGCAAATGCTCGGAGGCCTTTTGCGAGAGCGTCTCCTGCAACGCAAGGATACTGGAGATGATCTCCTGTGTCTGCGTTTTGAGGTGAAGCCTGAGATCGAGCGCCACTTGGTCGTTGCGGGAACGGGCGGTGTGGAGCCGCTTGCCGGCCTCCCCTATGCGCTCGGTCAGTAAGGTTTCCACGTTCATGTGGATGTCTTCGGCGTCGGCGGTGAGTTCGACGCGGCCCGCTTCGATGTCCGCGAGCAGTACGCCGAGGGCCTCGATGATGCTGGCGGCGTCCTCAGCGGAAATGATGCCCTGCGCGCCGAGCATCGCGGCGTGCGCGACGCTCCCTTGGATGTCCTCACGGTAGAGGCGGGCGTCGAAGGCGATCGAGGCGTTGAAGTCGTTGACTAGGTTGTCGGTTTCCTTTTGGAAACGCCCGGCCCAAAGTTTCACAAATATTCTCTCCTTAAAAAAGTCCATATGCGGAGCCGCGCCCCGATGTCCAATTGTGTTTACGGCGGATTTATTCCGCCGTAAACACATCATTATGCCTCTTACCCAAAAACCTCAGTTTTTGGGTAACTTATCGGCGGGCGTCCAGCAGCGCCTTGACTTTGGACGGCAGACCAAAGAGGTTGATGAAGCCCTCGGCGTCCTTCTGGTTGTAGTCGCTCTCGCCAAACGAAGCCAGTTCGGGGTCGTAGAGCGTAAACGGCGACGTTGTACCCGCGCCGATGATGTTGCCTTTGTAAAGTTTGAGCTTCACAGTGCCTGTGACGGTCTTCTGCGTCTGCGTCACAAACGCGGAAATGGCCTCGCGCAGGGGCGTAAACCACTGGCCGTTGTAAACAAGCTCGGAGAAGCGCTGGCTCAGGAGTTCTTTGTAGTGAGACGTGTCGCGGTCGAGCGTCAGGGTTTCGAGCATCCGGTGGGCCTCCATCAAAATCGCGCCGCCCGGGGTCTCATAGACGCCGCGGGACTTCATGCCAACGAGACGGTTTTCCACGAGGTCGACAATGCCGATGCCGTGCGCGCCGCCGAGGCGGTTGAGCGTCTCAATGAGCTGCACGCCGGACATCTTTTGCCCATCCACAGACACCGGGACACCCTGCTCAAAACCGATCTCGACATAGACCGGGCTATCCGGTGCTTTCTCGGGAGTTACGCCGAGCTCGAGAATTTTATCATAGTTTGGCTCATTTTTCGGGTCTTCCAGGTCGAGGCCTTCATGAGACAGGTGCCAAAGGTTCTTGTCCTTAGAATAGTTCGTCTCACGCGTAATCTTCAGCGGGATGTTGCGGGCTTCGGCGTAGGCAATCGCGTCCTCACGCGAGGCAATCGACCACTCGCGCCACGGGGCGATGATCTTCATCTGCGGCGCGAAAGCTTTCACGGCCAGCTCAAAGCGCACTTGGTCGTTGCCCTTGCCCGTGCAGCCGTGGCAGATCGCGTCCGCGCCCTCACGCAGGGCGATTTCGACGAGACGCTTCGCGATGACCGGCCGCGCCAGCGACGTGCCGAGCAAATAGGTCTTTTCGTAAACGGCGCCGGCTTGGATGGCCGGGACTATGTAGTCGTTGACAAAGGGCTCGCGCAGATCTTCAACAAAGCAGGCCGACGCGCCGGTTTTGATGGCCTTGTCGATGAGCCCGTCGAGTTCGTCGCCCTGGCCGACGTCGGCGGCCATCGCGATGACTTCGCAGCCGTAGTTTTCTTTGAGCCAGGGGATGATGATGGAGGTATCCAAACCGCCTGAATAGGCCAGCACCGCTTTTTTGACTTTGGACATGGGTAATCTCTCCTTACATTTCAAGCTTCCTTCCACTGCCTGCGGCGGGGGAAGGAAAGAAGTGCCTATACTTGATCGCAAAAGCGCGGGAACAACCCAATTGCGTAGTAACAACACTATACCACGGAGTGAATAAATATGCAATAGGTTGATAGAAAAAATTTTCGGCCTCCAGACACGCAAAAACGCCGCCATAGATCGGGCGGCGTGAACGGAACAAGAAGCGCTATGCAAAAATTGATGTATATGGGGGAGGATGCCCACATCCGCCCGAAACAACGCACGATAACATGTTTTTTCGGGTCGATGTAGGCATCGACCCCTACATGCCACCCAATGTATGCAATTACAATATCCGCTCGGCCAGCGGTTCATACGTTACACCGCCGGCGTGAAAGACACTTTCAAACAGCGTGACACGACCGAGTGCAAAGGGCTCACCGGACACAGAATGGGCGCTTGCGACCGGGGCGATGCCCCCGGGCAGCGCAACGTCGCGCGCGAGTGTGATGTGCGGCTGGAAGCGCCGCCGCTCGCGAGGTTCTCCCAACTGATACAACGCGTCTTCCAGCGAGGCGTAAAGCGAGAGCAACGCGTCCGATGCCTGTAGTCGCAAAAAAAGTGTATGGCGCGCGCCACTCGGAAACGCGCCGAGACCCTGAGGAGATAGGGACAGGGGAGAGATGGGCGGTGTCCAGCTTTCACAGAGCCACTGGATGAGTTGCGTCACAGTCGCGACATCCCGGTCGCCGAGAAAGCGTAGCGTCAGATGTAGATTCTCCGAGGGCACCCACCGGGCGCGTCCAAATACCGGACGCAAAGTCTCCAGCAGCGCGGCCACGCGCACGCGGTCTTCGGGACGCAGGGGCATTGCAAAAAATATACGCATGACAGCACCCCCCGTCATCATAGCCTCATGACCCCGTGGCCCCAAAGCCTCGCAGAGTTTTCTGCCATAGGCAGAAAATAAAACTCAATCGTTTTTCCGGGGATTCACTTCCCGGAAAAACTCCATAACCCATGGATTTTCCTCAGAACATCCATGCCCGGCCCTCAGGCCGGTATTTCTAAAAAATGAAAGGCCAAAGGCTTTTCATTTTTTACTTTAGAAACTTCGTAAACACATCCGGATTTACGCAGAACGTCAGCGCCTCGTCTTCAGCGATGTCGCCGTTCTTCACGGCCTCGGCGAGGCTAAAGTCCATGCTTTTCATGCCCTGGGCCGCGCTGCCGTGGATGATCGTGTCGATCTGGTGGGTCTTGGATTCACGAATCAGACTGCGGATGGCGGGGTTTACGATCATGATCTCAAACACGGCCATGCGTCCGCGCGTCGGTGAAGGCAGAAGCTGCTGTGAAATGACGGCTTGCAAGACGGTCGAGAGCTGTATGCGCACCTGTTGCTGCTGGTTCGAGGGGAAGACGTCGATGATGCGGTCGATGGTCTTGGCCGCACCCACGGTATGCAGCGTTGAGAGCACAAGGTGTCCGGTCTCGGCGGCGGTCAGCGCGATGCTTGTCGTCTCATGGTCGCGCATTTCCCCGACAAGGATGACATCAGGGGACTGCCGGAGCGCGGCGCGCAGGGCCTTGGCGTAGCTCTCGGTGTCGTTGTCGACTTCGCGCTGGTTGACGATGCTCATGCGGTGGTTGTGCAAGTATTCAATCGGATCCTCAAGTGTTAGGATGTGGCAGTTGCGGCGGTTATTTGTCAGGTCAATGAGACTCGCCAGTGTTGTGGATTTGCCTGAACCGGCCGGGCCCGTGATCAAAATGAGTCCCTTGGTCTTTTTATAGAGATCCAAAACGGACTGGGGGATGCCGAGCTGATCCGGGTGGGACAGCGAAAGTTGCACGACGCGGATGACCGCGGCCATGGAGTTGCGCTGCCGAAATGCGTTGATGCGGAAACGCCCGATGCCCGACAGCGAGAAGGAGAAGTCACAGTCGCCGGTTTTGAGATAGTCGTCGTAGCTCTGAGAGCCCGAAAGACGGAAAATCTCCTCAATCAACATCGCCGTGTCCTTCGGCATCATACGGAAATCATCCATCGGATGAATGTCGCCATCTTTTTTGAACATGATCGGTGAGCCCGCCGTGATGAAGATATCGGATACCTTATCGCGCACGGCTTTGACCAACATTTCTTGCAGGGGGACGGAGTTGGGTGTTATGAACATCGGAATCCCTCCAAGTCTTCGACTTCCATTGAAAAACTGAGATTTTTCAATGGATTTGGTCAGAGGAAGTTTTTCCGGGAAGTGAATTCCCGGAAAAACAATCGGATTTACGAGAGAGAGCATTTGTATTCGCGTCTCAAAAAACTCCCGCAATTCAATCGTTGTGAAGGCGGATTCATTCCGCCGCAACAACATCATTGTTCCCATTACTCTAAAAACCGCAGTTTTTAGAGTAACTAAACTCTATTCTTCCACCACTTGACCCGGCCAGACGTTCAGGCCGCCGTCGTAGGTGAAATCGTCCTGCCACTCGTTCCATCGAAGAACACGGTAAAAGCGTCCGTTTTCATCGGGGGCGGTGAGCGCCAGTTCCACGGTCAAATGGGCGGTATCCCGGGTTACGGTGTGCTCCAATGTCTGGTTGCCCGAAACGATCCAGCCTTCAGAGAGGGCCAGGGTGGTGGCCTCGACGGTAAACGCGGTCCACTCCGGGGCACCTTCCGCTTCATAGCGCGCGGCCACAGCCTCATTGAGTGCGGCCACGGCGCGCAGGGCTTCCGTGTCCATTTCAAAGTAGCGCTCCATCCAAGCCGTGCTTTTGCCGGAGAGTTTGTAATCGGAATAGGCCGACACCATCGACAATACGCCAAACACGGACAGGGCCAGCATCACAAGCACAATCAAAATCGAGGCGCTGCCCTGGATCGGATTTTGACTCTTCATCCGAGACCACCCGCTCTCAAAGGCCAGTAGGCCCCGGCGTGAAGTCGGCAAATCTCCACCTGGTCTTCTTCGGCCATCAGATACGGGGAGAGTTTCACAACGGAAACACTGAGGTCTTCCCAATGTCCGTCGGAGACACCGTCCACCGCGCCTGGCGTCACAGAAAACGTCAAAACATAGCCTTTGTCCACGCGCCGATTGGTCGGGACGAAGGCGTCGTCGTAGAAAACTTCAAACACTTGAGGGCCCACGGCGCTGACCGGACGATCCCAGGTCTCCGGCGGCAAGGCGTCCAGCGTGCCCCAGGCTTTGTAAAGTTCAATGGCGGCCTGTGCCTCGGCAAAGGCCGTGTCGCGGTCTCGGGTTCGACTACCGAGATTCACGGCCCGGACGTACATCTCGAGCACAAAGACGCTGACGATGGCCAAAACCCCGATGGCAATGACCATCTCCACAAGCGCATATTTCCCACGGGCGCGCTGATGCGACACAAAGCTCACCTCCAAGTGTGGAGTGTTTTTCAAAGCGAAAGGTCTGTACTAAGGCCGCACAGTGCTACCCGGCCCGCAAATAGACCGTAGTGTCGTATCGTCGAGCGGCGGCGTCCTGACCGCGCGTAACCTCAATGCGCAAGGCGCTTTTGCGTTCGTCGGCCCAAGTCAAGCTGAGACTGTCCACAGGGGAAACAACGTCCCCATCCTGGGGGTTAAACTCTGCTTCGGCGGGGACATAGGCCTCATAGAGATAGCCGTCGTGCAGATACAAACGGGTCTCAAGAACTTCATCCTCCTCGCGGGTCGGGAGCACGAGAATCACCCTGTCTTCATAGGCCCGCAACTGCACACCATCCATCGTATCGGCTTGGCGCACACGGTTGACCAAGAAGGACATCGCGACGCGCAGGTCGCTGTTTTGATCGCGCTTATTGAGCACTCGTTGATAGCCGTCGCCACCGACGGCCACGAGCGCGTAAGTCGTCAGGCCAAAGAGCAACAGGAGCGCCGAGAGAAAGAGGATTTCCAAAATGCCGGATCCGGTTCGGTGGGTCATGGCAGTTTCCTCCTTACCCAATCGATGGGGATGTCCTCACGGTCGGTTACTCGGCAAATGCCAAGTCAACGGAGAGAGCCGGACGCAGGTTCGCGCCGCGCGCCTCATAGAACACCGTAAAGCGGCTCTCATCAATTTCAATGCCGTAGTTTTTCAGGTAGGCGATGTCCGGCGGGTAAGCGCCCTCGAGCGCGTAGCACTGCACGACGGCGTTTTCCAGCGCGCGCTGCAAAGACTCGGCCTGCTGCGCGGGCTGGCTCTCGGATACATTGCCGAGCAGGGTGAAAAACAAGAACACAATCCCGGCCAGAATCACAAAGCCCAGCCAGGTGGCGTATTCCGACGCGTCAAAACGGGACATGTGTATCCCTCCTCAGTAGCCATGAAAAAGCCTCGCAGAGTTTTCCGC
>CAYWWF010000049.1:8305-11459 GCA_964461745.1 uncultured Oscillospiraceae bacterium
ACCCTATCTGTGACATAAAGCTGATCAGCGGCAACATGACCGAGACCAAGATGATGCCGACGACAATCGAGAGCAGCGCCACAAACGTCGGCTCAATGGCCCCCGTGATGCGCCGCAGGGCGGTATCCACCTCGGCTTGGTAGAGATCGGCGAGCTTTTTCATCATCGTGTCGAGTTCGCCGGTTTTAAAACCGATGCCGAGCATCCGCGTGAAGAGACGCGGGAAAATACCGGCGCCCAAAAGGGCATCGGAGAGATTCTCCCCGGCAGACACGCGCGCGCGGCAATCTTTGATCTTGGTGGAGATATAGGCGTTGTCCAAAATGTCCTCAGAGAGTTCGAGCGCGATATCCAAATCCACGCCGCTGCGCAACAGGAAAGCCATCGCGGCGGCAAAGCGTTCGGCGGCCATTTTTTTGTAGACGTTGCGCGTGAGGAAAAAGCGAGACTTAAATCCGTCGAGACGGGCGCGGCCGGCGGGACTGGTTTTCAGAATCTTGAAGAACAAATAAATGATCACAACCAGGCCAAGCAGGGCCCACCAGAAGTCGCCAATGAAACGCCCGAAATTCATGAGACCCCGGGCCACGGCGGGCATCGGCTGGCCGATGGAACGCAGAAGGTCATCAAACATCGGCAGCACACGTACGACGAGCAGCAAAACGATGGCCGCCATCATGACGATCAGGACAATTGGATACGTCACCGAGCTGCGGATGCGCGCTTTGAGCTGTCCCTCTCGTTCATAATGGTCGGCCATCGAAGACAAGACTTCATCGAGATTGCCCGAAACTTCACCGATGGAGACCATGCGGATCAGATGGTTTGGAAAGGCACCCGTTTGGGTCATCGCGTCAGCCAACGGCTCCCGATCCTCAACGGCTTGCGTAACCTGTGAAATCACAGAGGCAAAGACGGGGTTGCCCAAATCCTCTTTGAGCAGGTTCAAACCTTCCACGAGGGAGACACCCGCGTGGAGAAACAGGGACACCTGGGTGCAAAACAGCGCGATTTCCGAAGGTCGCAGTTTCACCGCTTTGTTCTTTGCTTCGGACGCCACCTCAAAAACCTCCCTTGTAGCGCGCGGCATGAAAACAATGGGAATCACTTGCCGCGCCCGAATCCATGTCGGGGGTACAGGCAAACCCTTATAGGGCTTTTACACATTATACGCATTTTATTATGTTCTGGCAACCTTTTTTCCTTCTGGGACGACAGGTTGTAATGAAGCAAAATTCGAGCTCTGCGATTTTTAACAAAACTTGTTGTCCGACTTGTTCACGAAACCCCGCAAGTGGAATGGATCGGGAGCCAAGCTGCATAAGAATAGAAAATCGCTGCAAAATAAGCAAGGCTTGGAAGTCATATGCACCGAGCCGCGCAGCCTGTGACATGGGAGGGGTTTTTGGTGAAGCTCGGAGGAAGCGTCTATCTGTCCCGACGTTCTCGGGGGCAAAAACCGAGTGGTCTGTTAGAGAGAAGAAAAAGACTTATCATTTCTCTTTGTATTCTGTTTGCGCTGAACATTGTGCTCATCCTGCTGATTCAATCCATGCCGGAGGCCGATGCGGTGCCTTACAAACAAGGGGCCAGTGGCACGGTGGTGCGTGAGATACAGACTCGTTTGCAAAAATGGGGCTATTACACAGGCAAAGTAGATGGAATGTACGGCCCCAAAACGACAGCGGCGATGAAACTGTTTCAACGCAAAAACGGTCTTACGGTGGACGGTGTCGCGGGGGCCAGAACGATGCAAGCGCTAGGACTGCCTGCCGGGCAAGGCGGCGCGCAGCAGAGTGGGCGGGAAGCCGACTTGGAGCTGCTTGCTCGTGTGATCTCCGCCGAGGCGCGCGGCGAGCCCTACAACGGGCAGGTCGCCGTGGGGGCTGTCATCTTAAACCGCATCAAACATCCGTCGTTTCCAAATACGCTGGCCGGGGTGGTCTATCAGCCGGGCGCGTTTACCTGTATGGTGGACGGGCAGTTCAACAAACCTGTCGCCGCGTCATCTAGAAATGCCGCGCGCGACGCGATGAACGGCGTGGACACATCGGGCGGCGCGATCTACTACTTTAACCCTGTTACCGCCACAAGCAAGTGGATCTGGAGCCGACCGCTGATTAAGGTCATTGGACGGCATAGATTTTGTCGGTAGGATATATACCAATTTCCCATAAAGCAGTCGACATCCTTGGTCTTTTGTCGACTCATTTGTGGGAGATTGGTATTGCAAGCACCCCCCGTACAAGGGTTCAACCACCTTGTATGAGGGGTGCGTCTGTTTTGCAACGTCTGTTCTTCCTATTTACATATTTTCGCTTGCCAGATGAGACAAGTTGTGAGAAAATGGGAAGCAGGTGGGCGTGGAGGTGGTCGCAATGCGCCGTGCATGTAGTGTTGTGTTGTCCCTGCTGGTCTTCTTATTGTGTTTGATCTGTTCCGGGTGTGATATCTTCTTGGCCGGACAGTACCGGCGGATTCTCCCTCATGTGGAAGAAGAACGCACCGGAGAGGACACGGAGACCTATAAAACTGTAGAAAACTACGGCGCGCTCAAATCCGCCATCATACAGCTCGTGCGCGCGGGTGGAGAGCGCGGTGAATTTCACTTTGTAAACTACCCTGGCGATGTCAAACGCGACGTTTCGCGCGCCTCTCAGGAGGTCATGCGCGACGATCCCGTCGGTGCGTACGCCGTGGATTATATGCTGCCCGAAACCACGCAGTTGCTGAACACGACCAATGTCATCTTGACCGTTGTCTATCGGCCCGGACGACGGAACGAACTGCCGGTGCTGACCGGTCGCGCCGAACTGGAACAGTTTGTGGCCGAAGCCATGAATGGGTTCGCGCCGCAGTGCGTGGCCGAGGTCTTTTACAATTCCAGCATTTCAGAAAGCGAAGTGCGGGGCATTGTAGAAAACGCCTACTTTTCGGATGCGGCTCGCGCGGTGGGCCGCCCCCGGGTGGATATTTCGCTGTATCCGGAAGCCGGATATCAGCGCATTGTCGTCATTGGCTTTGTCTATCCCGATGTGCCGGATCAAATGCGTCTGCGCATTGATCAGGCCGAAGAGGCACTCCAGGCCATCTACGCTAGGATGCCGCGCAGCTTGAACACAGCGCAGCGCGCGCTGTGGCTGCACGACGCGCT
>CAYWWF010000050.1:0-11400 GCA_964461745.1 uncultured Oscillospiraceae bacterium
TTACGCTCTTTCATGCGCGGGTCGCGGGTCAAGAACCCGGCGCGCTTGAGGATCGGGCGGAACTCTTCGTTGACAAGCAGCAGCGCGCGCGCGATGCCGTGACGGATGGCGCCGGCCTGGCCGGTGCAGCCGCCGCCGACAACGGTCGCCTCAATGTCGACCTTGCCGATGGTGTTTGTGGACACGAGAGGCTGACGGACGATGAGCTTGAGTGTTTCAAGTCCAAAATAGCTGTCGATGCTGCGGTTGTTGACGGTAATCTGGCCCGAGCCACCGGGGAAGATGTGCACACGCGCGACGGAGGATTTGCGCCGACCGGTGCCGTAAAAATATGTCTTCTTGCTCTTATACATTGCCGGTCACCTCCCAAAGTTCGGGTTTTTGCGCGGCGTGCGGATGTTCGGTACCTTTGTACACTTTCAGGCGGTTCAGCGCGCCGCGGCCCAAGGTGTTCTTAGGCATCATGCCGCGCACAGCCAGTTCCATACAAAATTCGGGGCGGTTTTGCATCAGCAGACGGTACTTGGTCTCTTTGAGACCGCCGACATAGCCGGAGTGGGTGCGGTAGACCTTTTGCTCGAGCTTGCGGCCCGTAAGCACAGCCTTGTCGGCGTTTACGATGATGACGAAGTCTCCGGTGTCGACATGGGGGGTGAATTCCGGTTTGTGTTTGCCACGAAGCAGTGTGGCCGCGTCCGCCGCGGTATGGCCCAAAGAACGGCCGGCCGCGTCGAGGACATACCATTTGCGCGTGACGGTTTCCGGTTTTTGCATGTAGGTTTTCACGCAGGTGCCTCCTCCTTTTTGGGGCGTAACCCCCCAAAATCCAAGGGGCATCCCACTTCAAAAGAGTGTGTTGCCCGAAGAAAGGTTAATTCCTTCCGCAGAAAAACGGGAGGAAGAGGGGAAACCATCCTCCGGGAAACACTCTCTCTATTTGTATACCACAAAGCGCGCGGCGTGTCAATCGAAAAATTCTATTTTGTTGTGTCTTGATTTTTATACTCGCGTATTCTCACTCATTCTTCAAAAAGCTCATGTATGCTTCGTTTGCAAAGTAAAATTAAAAACACCTATACTGGGGCTGAGAACGATATCCGACGTGGGGAGGACACCCGATGAAACGCATTGTCGGCCAAGTGCGCCGCATGATTCAGGATTATGACATGCTCCGGCCCGGAGACCATGTGGCCGTCGGGCTTTCCGGCGGTAAAGACTCGTTTACGACGCTCTGCGCGCTCGACGCGCTGAGCCGTCAAGCTGTGCTGCCCTTGCACATCACCGCCATTACGATCGACCTTGGGTTTCCGGGCGTGGATCTTTCGCCATTGCAAGAGTGGATGGCCCGGCGGGAGATCAATTTTGTCGTTGTGAAAACAAACATCGGCCCGAATTTGTTTTCCGAGGGCAACGAAGAAAAAAACCCCTGCGCGCTCTGCGCCCATCTGCGGCGGGGTACGTTGCACAATGAGGCGCTGCGGCAAGGGTGCAAAACGGTGGCCTTGGGTCATCACCTCGACGACGCTGTTGAGACCTTCTTGCTCTCACTGCTGCACGAGGGGCGGGTACACTGCTTCAAGCCGGTGACGGAGCTTGACCGCAGCGGCATTACGCTGATTCGCCCGCTGCTCTACGTAGAGGAAAGCGACATCCGCGCGGCGGTGAAGCGCGCGGACTTGCCCGTTGTCTACAACCCCTGCCCGCAGAACGGATGCAGCCAGCGCAGCCGCGTGGGTGAATTGGTGGATACACTCGAAGCGGAGATTCCGGATCTGCGGCATAAGCTGTTCGGAGCGCTCAAGCGGTTGCCACTCCCGGGCTGGGAGGAGAAAACAACACGAACTTCATAATCCCTAGGTATGGTACCGCTGTTTGAATACTACCGCGGTACGGACACCGTCGGCGTGGACGTCGAGATAGCCCGGCGCATCGCCAGTGATCTGGGTGTCCAGCTTCAGCTTAAGCATGTGGAGTTTGAAAACATCATCTCATCTCTGTCCTCCGGCAAGTGCGACATTGCCGTCTCTGGTATAACGATTACCGAGTGGCGCAAGAAGGAAGTCGATTTCTCCATCCCGTATTATAAGTCCGAGCAATATTTGATCCTGCGGGCGAATTCCCCGATTGCCGTTATGGAAGACTTGGCCGGAAAAACCGTTGGGGTTCTGCTCGGCTATATTGGACAGTTTGTCCTAGAGGATGAAATGGATCCGACATACGGTGGCGTCTTGGGGGAAAAGGGTTGTGAGCTTAAGATGTACAAAGGTTCCGCTGACGCAAAGCTGGACATCATTGCAGGTCGTCTGGACGCCGTGATCGTGGAAAAGTATGTGGCTCAGTCCATTGTCGCTGGCAACAGCGCGCTTAAGGCTATAAAACTGACCTATGCCGATGGTGGTGAAGTTTCTGAAGAATACGGCGTAGCGATTCCCAAGGGCAACGCTGAACTTCTGGCGCGTATCAACAAAACCATTGAGACGCTCAAAGCCGATAAAACCATTGAACAGTGGGTTGTAGACTACTCTCTGTGATATAAAGCAACACCGCGCTTATCCAATACAAAGATAAGCGCGGTGCCCTTTTATGAAAAACAAAACTATACTTTAGCGTACAACTTCCGGTATTCATCCGGCGTATACTGCGTCTCCCGCTTGAAAATGCGGCTGAAGTATGTAGCGTCGCGGAAGCCGCAGCGGGCGGCGACCTCAAAAATGCGCAGGGTTGTCTCAGTCAACATGGTTTTGGCGTTCTCCAAGCGCAGATTCATCAGATACTGCGAAAACGGGAGCCCGGTGTTGCGACGAAAGAGGTTGCAGAAATACGAATAATTGAAATGATAGTGCGAGGCAAAGAGCTCTGCCGACAACGGCTCGGCGTAATGCTCTCGCATATACTCCAGGCAACGCGAAATGACGGCGTTGCCTTTGCTTTTGCGCAACTGGGTGGCGTAGGTGATCATATGGCGCAATTGCTGCAAAAATGCCTCTTGCAAATGAACATAGGTAATCGAAGAACGCAGCTCATTCTGGAATTGGGTGACACAGCGCAGATAGTGTGCCTCTCCGAAGGTCTGGCGTAGCGCGTCGAGCGCGTGCAATTGCAAGCGTTCGAATTCAAGATGTAGCAGAACGGGCTGAGGCAAACCGTCTTTGATCGTCTCCAGAAAAATTTGCGCCGCGGCGCTTTCGGCCTCTTTGAGCTTCAATTGGCTGACGGCCTTCCAATACGCCTCGCAGTATGCCGGGGGGACAACGGTGGAGATTTCTTTGCGCGCGTGCAGCGGAGTCAGCACAGGCGCTTCAATGTAAAAACGCAGCGCGCGCACCAATTTGGCGTCCTCAAAGGCCTCGGCAACCTGGGCGCGCAAATCCTCCCGAATGCGGCCAATGGCGGCAAACGCCGGGCCAACGGGGTTGTAGTAGTTGTTCAGATAGGGAACCAGCGCTTCACTGAGCGCCGGATACAGGCTCAAACCCAAAACAGCCATCCGCTCTTCTTCATCTTCGGTGGAGATATCGGTGGGAACGGCGGGGCTGAATTCATCATACAGTCCATCGATTACGGTCGGGGAGAGCTTGTCCAAGGGCTTAAGGTGCAAATCCCCTGCATGATCGGGATTCGCCTCGGTGCCGTCTCTCCGTTCGGCATTCTTAGTCGTTGCCGCTGTCTGCTTGTGCGGGGCCTCGGTTTGTAGCGGGGCGTTTTCAGCCGACACAGACAAGACCACCGGTTCTGCCGGTATCATCGACGTGGGGGAAGCGGACAACGGGGTTTCAAGGTCGTGGTGCGGCTCCGCGTCCAACACGTAATGGACGGACGAGGGCGTTCGGTTGGCCGCAAAGTAGACTGGCGCGTTGGGGAAGCCGAGGTCATGATGCGGATCGGCCTCCAAAACAGGGTGAACCGGTGAAGTGAGCCTATGGTTTCCCTCGTGCAAAAACAGCAGAACCACCAGCGCGTTTTCCTCAAACAGCGGAAACGAAAACAGGTGGCCGAACGGCGACAACTGTTTCTTGAGAAGCAGACGGTCAAAATCCTGTGTGGACGCGCCGCCGACGTAGGAAAAGAGGATCACAAGTCCGGGGTTTTTGGCGGGCATGAGGTCATAGATTTCCTCATGGTCGGCCATGATTTCCCCATGAACAATGCGGTTGAGACAACTCTCCATGTACGTCGGCAGGGAGGCAATCTTCCGCTCCAACTCCGCCTGCGCGCGTGTATGTCGGGTTTCGCGCGTCAAACGGTCTTCGGCGCGCTGAATCGATTCTTCGAGCTGTTTTGAAAAAAAAGGCGGGTATAGAAAATCCACGCCGCCCAAACGCAGTGCCGCGAGCAACAGGTGGAAATCACGCTGCGGGGCCAGGAAAATGATTACGGGCGGGTTTTCCTGGCGCATGAGTGTGCGCAGAAAAGGCAGACTCCACGGCGTATGTTCTGATATGTCGCAGAGAAGTATGTCCGTATGTTGTGGTTTGAGCTCCTGGGCTTCCAGCTCCGTATGAGCCACAGTGACCGAGTAACGCGGGCGTATGCGGCGCAGCATGTCGGGGAGATCTTTGTTTCCGGGGGTTTTATTCGACAGAAACAAAATACGCGGCAAAGACAATCACCCCTTTACCGAAAGACGTAATGGTACAATTTAACTTCTATTTTACTGCAATTTTCGCGTTTTGTCGAGAGCCAAGAATTTGAGAAGAGAGAGGATGTCAAAAGGGCTGCACCACAACGGTTTTTTGTGGCACAGCCCCGAAGAGAAAGGATGAATCTATCCGAGTTTATTTGAAAACGGTGCTGAGAAAACGCGAAGGAGGTGCGCTGCAGGATCAATCGCCTGGATAGTAGCGGGACACGGTGACGCCGGTGTAGTACCAGGTTAAAATCTCCCGATAGCTTTTGCCCTCCCGGGCCATGGCTTCCGCGCCGTACTGGCTCATGCCGACGCCGTGGCCGTAGCCGAGCGTGTCAAAGGTGATTTTGTCCTCGGTCGCCGCAACGGTAAAGTTTGTTGACTGCAAGCCCATGAGTGTGCGCATTTTCGATCCACTCAGGGTGACGTTGCCAACCTGTAGGGAAAGCACGCCGCCGGCGGAACTTCGCTTGATGTTCGTGAAAAACCGCACCGGATTTGTGCCGAGCTCAGCGTCGGGAAACTCGGTTTTTAGACGACTCAAAAAGTCCGAAACACTGAGTTCTACATGACCGTAATATTTATAGGCCTGGGTCTCACCGGGGCTCTCTACGCTTTGCAAATAGGGAACGTCGTTGCCCCAGACGTCCGCGGCGCGTTCGGTTTTGCCGCTGGAGATCGCGAAAAATACCGCGACGATGGGCTCGTCATCGTAGGTGATGACCTCGCTGTCGGTGGCTTCCACGCAGCTTGCGATGAGGTCGAGCGGATCACGGGAACCCCAGCGTGCAGTGGCCTCTTCGGGGGAGAGATACGCCTTGCAATGCGTGGAATCGCCGCAAGTGTCCGCGTTGGGGTGGCGGGGGTCCGCGTAACCGTCGGCCCGTCGGCGCATTTTGTATTCGGCGTAGGTGCGCGCGGCCACCGTCTGGGCTTTGAGGGCCTCCGTGTGGAACGACGCGGGCATCTCGGCGGCGACCACACCAACAAGATAATCGTGCATGGTGAAAACTTGTACGTTGTCGCCCATCTGCACCGAGATCATCAGCGTGTGGTCATTTTTTTCTACTTTCGGCGTCGGACTTGAAGTGCTTGCAAACACGTCCGCCGGGGAAAACACGGGGCTGCCCACATCGTCACCGGAAAACGGGAGGGTGTCTGTGGCAGACGCACCGGGGGAGGGCGTTTGCGTATCTTGGGTAGAGCGCCCCAGCACATCGGATAGGCTAGAGGCGGGCTCCAACGCTTGTACACCGCCCAAAATGGGCAAAGAAAAAAGGATAGAACAGAGACACAGCGAAAACCAAAGCATTTTTTTCATTACGGTTCCACCTATGGTTATTGCTCTGCCAACGAATACTTGAGTTTCTTATCCTTTCCCCCGACGTAGGCGGAGGAAAGGATAAGAAATAATCTATGATCGAGTTGTCGAGCAATAGAATAAATGTGTTACAATCCCTTGTGGCCCCACAATTTGGGGCTTGCCCTTTGTGTTGACACACAAAGAATTATAGAGTAGAATAGATGAAATACAGCCAAAGAAGAGGCAACCGCGTTCGGTATGGGAAGAGAAACAAGGAGGCGGACGGCATGGTACCCAGTCAGCGCGCACAGGACTTCATACAGAATGTATGCTTGGATTACCCGAAGTATAATCACATCAACGCCATTCACTATGAAAATCAGAATGTCAAACGCGGATTGCGCAACGCCGATGGCACCGGTGTTTTGGCCGGTATCACAAAAATCGGCAGCGTGCGCGGTTACATTGTGGAAGATGGCGAACGCGTTCCGACACCCGGTCAACTCATCTATCGCGGTATCAATATCTATGATCTCGTAGACGGCTTTGTCAAAGAGGGACGTTTTGGCTTTGAAGAGACTTGTTATTTGCTGCTCTTTGGCCATTTGCCCACGGCGGATCAACTGGATCAGTTCCGCGCGCTCATGGAAGAAATGAGTACATTGCCCGAGCATTTCACGGAGGATATGATCCTCAAAGCGCCGAGTCCGGACGTCATGAATAAGCTCGGGCGCTGTGTGCTCGCGATGTATTCTTATGACAACAACGCCGACGAAGCTTCTTTGACGAATCTCGTGCGTCAGAGTATGCAGCTCATCGCGCGTATGCCGATTCTTGTGTCGCACGCGTTTGCGGTCAAGCGCCATTACTACGACCATCAGAGCCTGTTTTTGCACTACATGCAGCCTGGTTTGTCCATTGCGGAAAACCTCTTGCAGAGTCTGCGCATTGACAACCAGTATACCGAGGAAGAGGCGCGCTTGTTGGACATCTGTCTGGTGTTGCACGCTGAACACGGCGGCGGTAACAACTCGGCCTTTACCTGCCGCGTGCTCACCTCTTCGGGTACCGACACCTACGCGGCCATTTCAGGGGCCATCGGCAGCCTCAAAGGCCCGCGGCATGGCGGCGCGAACAACCGCGTGACGGCGATGTTTGAATACATCAAGGAAAACCTGCGCGATTGGACTGACGACGAGGAAATCACGCAGGTGCTCACAAAGATCATCCGCAAAGAGGGCAGCGACGGCTCGGGTCTCATCTATGGTATGGGCCATGCGGTTTACACGGTCTCCGATCCGCGCGCGACGATCCTGAAAAAGTTTGCGCGTGAGCTGGCGCCTTCGCACGGCATGGAAAAGGAATTCGCTTTGATGGAGAGCGTCGAGCGGCTGACCCCGGTGGTCTTCAAGAAGATCAAGGGCGATACGAAGATCATCTCCGCGAATGTGGACATGTACTCGGGACTCGTGTACAAAATGCTCGGCATTCCGCAGGAGCTCTTTACGCCAATTTTTGCCCTCGCAAGAACCGTGGGCTGGTGTGCGCACCGCATTGAGGAAGTCATGAGCGGCGGGCGCATCATTCGCCCGGCGTACCGTTCGGTCGCGACCGATCTGCCGTATGTGCCGCTGTCGGAGCGCGTGTAAGCGCTAAACATGAACAGTAAAGGCCCTGTTTTGTGGGACGACAAAACAGGGCCTTTTCGGATATTGAGGGGATATATGGTTCTTCGCGCAATCGGGGCTAGTCAAAAATGAGAAATAATCGAAAAATTCTTAATGTTGGGAATAATTTCGGGCCACATTCGTATATTATAAAGGTAGCATACAGGTCGGATGTTTTGGGGAAAAGCAGCACCTTGCGTCGTAAGCGGTCATTTGTTGTGATGCCTTGGGTGTGGGAGTTCAAGCGGGTGTTTTGGGAGGGAAAGTATGGAACAGACAAAAAAGCCGCCCCACGGGCCGCGTCGTCGGCGCGTTGGCCGCGTCGTCGGCGTTTGCGTGGGCCTGCTTGCGCTGCTTAGCCTTTTTCTCTGGCAAAACGCGCGGCGTACGGCGCAAACACTGGCGGAGACACAGTTTTTCGCGATGGACACCTTCATGCAGCTCGCGCTGCCGCCGGAACACCAGGCGCTGCTCGAAGACGGCAAGGCCGAAGTCTACCGGATTGACGCACTTTGCAGCCGCTTTGGGCAAGGCGAACTCGCCCGCTTCAACGCCGAAGGGGCCGGGGCTGTCACGCTGTCGTCGGAGCTTTACGATTTGCTTTCGCGAGCGATGGACGCACAGACTGAGACCAAGAATACCTTCAACCCCCTGTTGGCACCGCTGATGGACTTATGGGGCTTTGGGGCCTCGCAGGACGAATGGAACGACGCGGAATATGCGTCTGAGGCGGAGCCGCCTTCCGCGCCGGAAAACATCCCGGAAAGCGCTGCCATTGACGCTCTGTTGCCGCTGACCACGCCAGAGAACTTACTGTTTGGCGCGGACGGTGTCACCGTTACTAAGCGCGACGGCGTCGCCGCCGATCTCGGCGGCAGTGCCAAAGGCTACGCCACCGACCGCGTACTGGCGATTTGGCGCGCCCAGGGTGTATCCTCGGGCCTGATGTCGCTCGGTGGCAACGTGGCCGTGTTGGGGCGACGGCCGGACGGGGAACCTTGGCGCGTCGGCGTACGTGATCCACTGAACGCGCAGGGTCTCTTGGGTGTGCTGTCTGTGTCGGACGTCTGTGTCGTGACCTCGGGTGATTATGAAAGAAGTGTTGAGCGCGGCGGGGCAAGCTTTGGACATATCTTGGATCCGCGCACGGGAACCCCCGCGCAAAGTGGGCTGCTCAGCGTCACAGTGATGTGCGAAAACGCCGAGCGCGCCGACATATTGTCTACGGCGCTGTTTGTGATGGGGCTAAACGACGCGGTGGAGTTCTGGTGCGAAAACCAAGACTTTGAGATGATCCTGATCACCGAAGACCGGCGTGCCCACAGTACACCTGGGCTTTCAAAAGTATTCACCTTGGATGCAAAAGGGGGCTATACGCTTGCGCCCATCGCGTGAAGATATGGCGCTAAAACCTCGGTCCGGTGACTTCGTGCTCATCGGTCTGTTTGTGCTGCTCGGGGTCTTTCTGCTTTTGATGTTCACGACGCGCACCGGGCGCGGTGGCACAGTTGTGATCTCTCAAGAGGGCACTGTACTTTGGCGCGTCCCTTTGGACGTGGACGGACAGTGGGCCGTGTCGGGGGTTTGCCGCAACGTGATATGCGTGCGAGAGGGTGCCGTGTTTGTCTCGGAGGCTACATGCCCGGATCAGGATTGTGTGCGCATGGGGCCGGTGTCTAAGCCCGGACAGGTCATTGCCTGTCTCCCCAACCGGTTGCTGATCCGCGTAGAAGGAGAGGGGGATGTCGATGCCGTCAGCGGCTGAATGGGACTCGCCGGGGCGTCGGCTCGCGCTCGGGGCTGTGCTGCTCGCTCTTGGACTTACGCTGTCGCGCGTAGACCGGATGATTCCGCTTACCTTTGTGCCGATTCCGGGTTTTCGGATCGGACTGAGCAATGTTGTGACGTTGTTTGCGCTGTTTCGATTGCCTGGGGCGATGACCTGGAGCATTCTGCTGATGCGCTGTCTGCTCGGCGCGTTGTTTGGCGGCGGTATCAGCGCGTTGCTGCTCTCGCTCAGCGGCGGGATCCTTGCGCTGCTTGTGATGCAAGCGGTGCAATTTGCGGCGCGGCGGCTTCCGCTGTCGGTGTTCGGCGTGAGTGTCGCGGGCGCCTGCGCGCACAATATTGGACAGGTGCTGATGGCCTCACTGCTTTTGGAGTCATGGGCACCGCTTTGGTATTTGCCGTATCTGCTTTGGGTGGGCGTGGTCTGCGGACTGCTCATCGCCGCACTGTGCGCGGGGGTGCTGAAGAGATTTGCTTTAGAAGGGCGGCATAATAATAAGAGTGACTTGAAATCATAGTCATATTACGATATAATATGACTATGAAGGAGTGTGGTATTTGTGTACATCAAAGCCTCTGCGGTTATGCGCAACAACTACAATGAGATTGCTAAGCTCTGCAAGGAGACCGGCGAACCGGTCTATCTGACCCGTAACGGCGAGGGAGATCTTGTTGTTATGGATATTGAGGCGTTTGAGCGCCGCGACCGGCAGCTCAAGATTGCCGAGGATTTGTTTCGCGTCCGAACGGCTAGAATGGCGGGCGCGCGGGGGCATACGCTGGAGGAGGTCAGAAAGACGTTGTCTGAGACCATTGATAGAGTGAGTGGGCCAGCCCATGGGGAATAAAAGATACGATCTTGTCGTATCCATCGAAGCGCTGGCAAGTCTGGACGCTCATATAGAATTCTTGGCCGGTGTCAGCGTTGGCGCGGCGCGCAAGGTTGCGGAAGAAATCCTAGCCGACATCGAGTCGTTAACGATTCTTCCGGAGCGTTGCCCACCTTACGACAACCCATTTGTACCAGACAACCGATACCGGAAACTCCTCAGCGCCAAACGTTACCTCATAGTCTTTGAGATTACGGAAGATACTGTGTATGTGGACGCCATTTTGGATGGCAGACAAGACAACACGAACCTATAACAAAACCCCCGGGATGAATTGAAAGACTCATCTCAGGGGTTTATCAGTTTTAATGGTTTTACGACGCCAAGAGCCTCGTCCAAAGGTCGTTGTAATACGAAACGGTGTCACCCAAGTCCTCGAAGACTTCGCAGCGCGCAAGTTCCTCTTCGGAGGGGTTTGAGGCGCTGTAGGCGAGTTGTTCGTCCGACAGTCCGGCGCGCACGTTTGTCTGCGGGGAGCAGAAGCTAATGTACTCGAAATTGAGCCGCGCGATTTCGTCGGAGCACATGAAGTTGATGTATTTCTCCGCTGCTTCGGGGTTTTCCGCGGAGGCGAGTATGCACATAGAGTCTACCCAGAGGTTTGAGCCCTCGGACGGGATGACGTAATCAATGTCCGGGTTTTGATCGCGGATGGTGATCGCGTCGCCGGAGTAAACGACGGCCATGGCCGCTTCGCCTGAAATCATCTTGTCTTTTACTTCGTCGCCGGTGTAGGCCAGCACGAGCGGTTTTTGTTCGACAAGCTTGTTAAATGCCGCCTCAACCACGCTTTGATCCTGTGTGTTCATCGATCCGCCGAGCATTTTGAGCGTCAGGCCAAAACTGTCACGCACGCTGTCCATCATGAACAGGTTTTTGCTGTAGGTCGGATTCCAGAGATCCGACCAGCTTTTGATCGGTGCGTCAACCATCGTCGTGTTGTAAACGATGCCGAGCGTACCCCACATGTACGGAACGGAGTATTCATTGTTGGGGTCGAACGCCAAGTTTTTGAATTGGCTGTCAATGTACTGATAATTCGGTACATTGTCAAAGTTGATTTTCCGCAAAAGGCCTTCGCGGATCATGCGCTGTATCATATAGTCCGAGGGAATGACCACGTCG